>WJJA01000274.1 GCA_014729955.1 bacterium | reverse complement strand
TGCAGCAGCATCTCTTTGCCGCCGTCCAGGCAGGTCCCCAGAAATCCCTCAGCGTCCACCATCTCACGATCATCCATGACCGTGAACCGCAGAGTATCACGTGACGATGCACCAACCGTCGGTTTCAAAAACGCTGTTTGCAGTCCCAACTGCAGACAGGCCGCCTTCAGTCCGTTGGTGTAACCGGCTTCGAGCAGGCGGGTCGGTCCGATCGGAATCCCGGCGCCGGCGAGTTCAAGCAGGTAACGTTTGTCGCTGTTCCAGCGGATCACGTGTGAGGGATGAAACACCGGTGTGAATATCTCCACCGCTTCGACCCATTCCAGGAATCGGCCGTATTGCTCGGTGTAGTCCCATGGAGTTCGAATCACAACCAGGTCATAGGACGCCCAATCTACTCTTGGGTCGTTCCACACAGTCCAAACTGCGTGTACCCCCTGTCGGCGGAACCGTTCGATCAACACCTGGTCGTCCGGATGCCCGTCACGCAAATCGGAAGAAGTCGCCAGGGCAAGCCGGGCGGTTTCTGGTTTCACTTGTTACCGCCTTTGGTTGTCGTCGTTTCCCGATGGAAACGAAACCGGGACGATCGTCCCTCCTCTCCATCCTCACTTCCGTCATCGATCCTGACGTCCAGTGAATCCGCGCCGTTCCACTTGTAATGGATTCTTTTCGGGAAGTCATGCCGCAGATTCACCGCGAGGAAGCCGGTGCTGTCATACGAGGATACATGGTAAGGTACCGCGCGGGGATTGTGCTCGACATCGGCGAGGTAGACATACCCGGAATCGGTGACTGTCAAAGTCAGCACCTCATAGACAATCGTATCGCCCTTACGGATCGAGTAGCCCACACCGCGCCAGCCCACGCTGTCCGTCCAGGTCCACGATTCGAAAAACGGCTGACGTCTTTCGCTCTGACGCCATGTCCCTTGCAACCGCCGGAACTCATGGCGCAACTGCGCCATGCGAGTCTCACGGTCGGTTGTCGCGGGTTGAGGCCTGTCCGATCCACCACAGCCCGCCAGGAATCCTGCTGCCAGTCCCAATGCGAGCGCCCGCCGTATCCAGGCTCCTGCCATGCCCGTCCCCTTACTTCAAAACCCTCGTTCGGTCCTTCATCCTTCCCAAGCTTCTGTTCAACCTGTATATTGTCACCAGTTTCACACAGAACCAAGGGGGTTTACCCATGCGCATCCGTTTTTTGCCTCTCGTCTCCGGCCTGCTGCTAACCCTGGCGGTGTCCGTTGCGTATGCCGCACCTGGCGATGTTCTGGCCGATTTCGCCTCGCCCGCCGCCCATCCGACCGGGATGACCTTCGACGGCACCCATTTATGGGTCGCCGACCGTCTTACCGATTCTCTGTACGCCGTTGATCCTGCAGACGGATCGGTGCAGACGAAAATGATCGCACCCGGTTACATCCCGCGCGGTATGACCTTTGACGGCACCCACCTGTGGGTCGTGGACCTGGAGGAAAACCGTCTGCACCAGGTCGATCCGCAGACCGGAATCTCGGTGCACAGCATCGAAGCGCCCACACCAAGCATCCAGGGCATCGCCTGGGATGGCGAAAACCTGTGGATCGCGGACGACCGTGCCGATGTTATCTGTCAGATTTCCACCGCCGACGGTACCACCATCGAGCGCTTCGCTTCTCCAGCAGGAAAACCGACCGGCCTTACCTGGTGGAACGGTTACCTCTGGTGCGGGGACCGCGTCGAGGACAAGATTTACCTGGTCGCGCCGAACCATGACGGCGAGGTGATCATGGCATTGCCGGCGCCCGGCAGCCATGTCCGCGGGCTGGCCGTACACGGCGACAACCTCTGGGCGGCCGACTACCAGGACGACCGTCTCTACAAGCTGGTGATCGATGACGGCGAAGAGTATCGTGTCACCGATACCCACACCCTGGATCTGACTCTCTACCACGAGTTCCGCAACTACGGTCCCGGCGACGTTCCGCAGGCGAAGCTGTGGTTCGCGATTCCTCATACTATGCCGAACCAGAAGCTGCTGTCCGGTCCGGCCTTCTCGCCCACGGAAGACAAAACTGTCTACGACCGCTGGAACCAGGCGGTGGCGGAATATACTCTGAATGCGGTCAAGCCGGGCGACAAGCACCTGGTGACCATGCAGGTAGAAGCCGAATTGAGTGCCGTGCGCTGGTTTGTGTTCCCCCACAAGGTCGGTGACCTCGGCGACATTCCGGACGATATCAAGCAGGCGTATCTCGTCGACGAAGACAAGTATCGTATCGACGACCCGCGCATCCAGAAGGCGATCCAGGTCGCGATTGAGAATGAGGACGACCCCTACTGGATCGTACGCAGCATTCACCGCTACATTCGCGAAAAGCTGCACTACGAACTTTCAGGCGGTTGGAATGTCGCCCCCCGAGTGTTGGAACGCGGGAACGGTTCCTGCAGCGAATACACCTTCCTGTTCATCTCGATGTGCCGTGCCGCGGGCATTCCGGCACGTTATGTCGGGGCGGTCGTGATCCGTGGCGACGAAGCTTCCACCGATGACGTCTTCCACCGATGGAGCCAGGTCTACCTGCCCAACTACGGCTGGATTCATGTCGATCCACAGGGAGGTGACAAGGACTCGCCGGCCGAGGTGGGCGAGTCGATCGGTGTGCTTTCGAACCGTTTCCTGATCACCACCACCGGCGGCGGTGCATCGGAATACCTCGGCTGGGGCTATAATTACGACCACAACTGGATGGGCAGCGGCCCTGTGAAGGTGCATGCCGAAGTCTTCGGAGAATGGAGCCCGGTCGGCGAGGAATAGTTCGCATTCATCAACACCGCCCGGGGCCGACGGCCCCGGGCGGTGTTAAGGCGACTCCCGGGATCGAGTCCGTTCAGGTCATTCCGGCAATGCCCGCAGGCGGACAGGTCACGTGCAGAATGCGACGTACCCTACTCCGTCGTTACCGCATCCGTCTTTTCGCCCCTCTCGTACGCTTCGATCCCTTCGATCATGGTCACCCATGCGAGCAGGGCGCATTTGATCCGGACCGGGAACTGCTTCACCCCTTTCAGCGCTTCGAGGTCGCCGTAGTCACGGTCTTCGGGCAGATCCACGTCTGTGGTGAGCAGCGCCTTGACAATTTCCGCGATCTTCTTCACATCTTCGATCGGACGACCTTCCACGAGCTCGGCGAGGATGGACCCGGAAGCGGTGGAGATCGCGCAGCCGATGCACTCCACGCCGACCTTCTCCACCACGCCGTCTGATAGCTTCAGGTTCACCTCCACCTCGTCGCCGCAGGAAGGATTCTTGCCTTCGTTGTGCACATCCGGCGCTTCGACCGCCACCTTCCCGCGCGGGGTGCGGTAGTGGTCCATGATGATGTCACGGTACAGTTCGTCGAGCTGGTCGTTCATATCCGGAAATACTCCTTCGCCTCCTGCAACGCGCTGCAAAGGCTGTCGACATCGTCCGTCGTGTTGTAGAGGTAAAAGCTCGCGCGTGTCGAAGCGGGCACCCCCATTTTACGATGAAGCGGCTGCGCGCAGTGGTGCCCGGCACGGACCGCCACGCCCCGTGTGTCGAGGAACGTCGACAGGTCATGCGGGTGAATTCCCTCGACCTCGAAGGAGAGCGCCGATCCACGCTGCTCAAAGGTGTCCGGCCCGAAGATACGAATCCCGCCGAGGTCGCGCAGACGGTCGAGCGCGCAGGTAATCATCTCGACCTCGTGCTCGTGGATCGCCTCCATTCCAATCTCCTCGAGATAGTCGAGGGCGGCATCGAAGGCGGCGACGCCTGCGATGTTCGGTGTGCCGGCCTCGAACTTGTGCGGCAGGTCGGCCCAGGTCGCCTTTTCGTAGGTGACCCACTCGATCATTTCTCCGCCGAACTGACAGGGTTCCATGCGCCCGAGCAGCTCCTCGCGCCCCCACAACACTCCCACGCCGGTCGGGCCGAGCATCTTGTGGGCGGAAAACGCCACCAGGTCGGCTCCCAGCGCGTCGACATCCAGCGGCAGGTGCGGCGCCGACTGGGCGGCGTCCACAACCACCTGTGCACCGACCTCATGCGCCCGCTGCGCGATGTCGGAAACCGGGTTGATCGTGCCGAGAACATTGGACATGTGCGACACCGCAACAATCTTGACGGTCTCATCCAGCAGGCCGGTCAGCTTGTCCATATCGAGACGATAGGTCTCATCAATCGGCAGGTAGATCAGCTGTGCGCCGGTGCTTTTCGCGACGGTCAGCCACGGTACGAGGTTGGCATGGTGCTCCATCTCGGTCAGCAGGATCTTGTCCTCCGGCCCGAGTTCATGCAGCATCCAGTGGTTCGCGACCAGGTTGAGCGCCTCGGTGGTGCCGCGTGTGAAGACCACCTCCTCGCGCTTGACCCCGCCGATGAAACGTGCAACATGGTCCCGTGTCGCTTCGTACGCCTGCGTCGCCTCGTCCGCGAGGGTGTGAATGCCGCGATGCACGTTCGAGTTCGAATGCGTGTAGTAGTGCTGCAGTGCGTCGATCACACGCGCCGGTTTCTGCGTGGTGGCCGCGTTGTCGAGATAGACCAGCGGCCTGCCCCGCACCTCACGCGCGAGGATCGGAAAATCGCCCCTCAGGCGGCGGGCGTCCAGGGGCGTCTCTATGGTTTGCGGTGCTGCGGACGACATGGTTGTCCCCTATGCTGTTCACGGCACAATGGTGGTGCGTCGTGTCTGTCATTCCGTTGTGTCAGGTCTTGCTTCGCCGGCAGGTGAACTGTGACCTGACACATCTTTACCGTTCCGTATTCCCGTCAGCTCACACCCGCTGTGCGGCCAAGACCTGGCGGAACATCCAACACCCGCTGTGCGGCCGGGACCTGGCGGAACACTAGCAGACCCGGCGAAACATCCAACCTACCCCATGTCCACATGGATATGGCCGTCCTCGACCATGAGATCGTACGTGGCGACACCGTAGACCGCCG
Source organism: bacterium (assembly GCA_014729955.1). GTDB lineage: Bacteria > Electryoneota > Electryoneia > Electryoneales > Electryoneaceae > WJJA01. The sequence goes on along the minus strand of WJJA01000274.1, from coordinate 3,461 downwards.
GCATCATGGTCGCCTCGCCGCTGCGCAGGTCGAACATGGCGCCGTGACGGCTGCATTCCACCTGGCCGTCGATCACTTCTTCGCCGTCCAGCTCGCCGCCGTCATGTGTGCAGTACCCGGCGATCGCATGCAGTTCGCCTTCGTCACGGCCGACCAGGATCAGTTTGCCGCTGACATTGAACAGTTTCGTTTTGCCTTCCGCGATGTCATCTTCCGCGCAAAGTTTCTTCCACTCAGCCATCGTTGTTTGTCCTGCTGTCGTTGTTGTGGTTGTATCTCTTCGGAATCGTGCTCGTCCCGTTGTGTCAGGTCTTGCTTCGTCGAAAGGCGAAGTGTGACCTGACACATCTCTCCTGTTCCGTTTCGAATTCCGTCAGGTCACACCCGCTGTGCGGCCAGGACCAGACGGAACGCTCAGCCCGCCAGCTTCTCCATAAGCAGCTCACGGCTCAGCTCTTCAAAAGATCCACCGATCTTGCTGAGCACCGGCTGGTAGAAGCCGTAGACAATCATCTTCACGGCATCCACCGGGTCCACGCCCCGGCTGGTGAGGTAAAAGATCATCTCCGGGTCGATCTTGCCAACGGTAACACCGTGGGAGCAGGAAACCTCATCGTTTTCGATTTCGAGCTCGGGAATCGATTCCGCGCGAGCACCATCGTTCAGAAGCAGATTACGGTTTTCCTGGTACGCCTCGCAATTGGTCGCGCCGGGGTCGATACGGATCATCCCGGTGTAGGCCGAGACTGCTTTGTCCTTCAGCGCCACCATGTAGTCCAGGTTGGAGTAGGTGTCGCCGGCGTTGTGACGATGCACTGTATGGACATCAAAATGCTGCTCGCTGCTGCCGAACAGCAGGCCGTACCAGCGGCTGTCCGCGCCGGGACCGTCAAGAATCCCGCCAAGGTCCATCTTGGTGTTCGCACCGCCGAGGTTCACCGACACACCCTTGTAGGTCGCCTGCGCGCCCAGCTTGGCGCGATGGGTCAGGTGCGTGGTGTAGCCTGTCCCGAGACGCTGGATCGTAACCAGGTTGAACCGTGCATTTGGGCCGGCGAAAACTTCCTGCACACCGTTGATCTGCCCTTCGCCGTGCCCGCCGTTGTAGTCGTTGATCACCGTTACCTCGGAATTCTCTTCGGCAACGATCAGCAGACGTGATATCGTGTTCAGGCCGGTCGGCGTACGCTGCAGGTAGATCGGCTTCTCGAGCGTCAGGTTGCGGGGGATGTACAACAGCATGCCGCTATTCCATAACGCGGCGTTGAGTGACTCGAACTTGTCATACTCCGGCCCGACAACCTGCCCGAGGTAGGGTTCCACCAGTTCGGGATGCCTGGATGCAGCGGTGTAGAGGTCCATCAGCACCAGCCCGCGCTCGGCGAGCTCGTCGGGGACACGTGCGACCGAAACACGATCGTCCCGTGTGTAGCCGTGCGCGGCGTACCCCTCTTCGACCGGCTTGCCGTCACGCTGACGGCCGTTCGCCATTTCCGGGTGAACCGCGAGCTGCTGCTCGAGGTTGTCCCACACGAACGCGTTCGGATCGGTGTATTTCCAGAGGTGTTTGACACGATCCGGCAGGGGGGAATCGTTGTAGTACTCCCAGCCCCGCTTGCGAAGATCGTACAGCCATTCCGCCTCGCCCGTCAGCGCGGCGCGGAAACGGCTCCGTTCGGTTTGCAGACCGTTCGAGGTCATGGTTGCCTGTCCTGTATCGTTTGTGTGGTTGTTCTTGCGTTGTTCACTTCTGCCCTGCCGCAGCAAGCCTGTCCCGGCATCTTGCACGACGGAGCCGGGCTCCAGCCGCCTCCAATGTGGCTGATCTTGCTTCGCCGGCAGGCGAAGTGTGACCTGACACATGCCTGTTTCCCATCAGGTCACCCGCTTCGCGGCCAAGACCTGACGGAACGATGCTTTACCCGACCGAGCCTTCCATCTCGAGCTGGATCAGACGGTTCAGCTCGATGGCGTACTCCATCGGCAGCTCCTTCACGAACGGGTTGATGAAGCCGTTCACGATCAGCAGGCGGGCTTCATCCTCGTCCAGGCCTCGGCTGGTGAGGTAGAAAATCTGCTCCTCGGCCAGCTTGGAGACACGGGCTTCGTGTTCGATCGACACATCTTCGTGGTCGATTTCCATCGTCGGGTAGGTGTCGGTCTGCGAATCGCCGTCCAGGAGCAACGCATCGCATTCCACCGACACCTTCGAGCCCCTGGCGTTCGGGTAGACCTTGACCATGCCGCGGTACGACGCCCGTCCGCCGTCCTTGGAGATCGACTTGGATGTGACACGACTGCTCGTGTTCGGCGCCGCGTGGATCACTTTCGCGCCGGAGTCCTGGTGCTGGTTGATCCCGGCAAAGGCGACCGTCAGGATTTCACCCTTCGCGCCGTCGCCCTTCAGCACCACGCAGGGATACTTCATCGTGAGCTTCGATCCGATGTTGCCGTCGACCCATTCGACCGTCGCGTTCTTGTCTGCCGTGGCACGCTTGGTCACGAGGTTGTAAATGTTGTGCGCCCAGTTCTGGATCGTGGTGTAGCGGATGTACGCATCCTCCAGCGCCACCAGCTCGACCACCGCCGAGTGCAGGCTGTTCGTGCTGTAAATCGGCGCGGTGCAACCCTCGATGTAGTGCACACGACTGCCCTTGTCCGCGATGATCAGGGTGCGTTCGAACTGCCCCATGTTCTCCGCGTTGATCCGGAAGTACGCCTGCAGCGGAATTTTCACATCCACGCCGGGCGGCACATAAATGAACGACCCGCCGGACCAGACCGCGCTGTTCAACGCCGCGAACTTGTTGTCACGCGGGGGGATGACGGTCGAGAAGTATTTCTTCACGATCTCCGGGTGTTCACGCACCGCCGTGTCCATGTCCGAAAAGATCACACCCTGGTCTTCCAGGTCCTTTTGCATGTTGTGGTAGACCACCTCGGACTCGTACTGCGCCGACACGCCTGCCAAGAACTTCTTCTCCGCTTCGGGCACACCCAGGCGGTCGAAAGTCTTCTTGATGTATTCGGGGACGTCTTCCCAGTCGTTCACACCCTGGTCGGTCGGCTTGATGTAGTAGTAGATGTCGTCAAAGTCGATCTCGCCCAGGAGGTCGGTGTTGCCCCATTTCGGCATCGGCTTTTCGAGGAAGATTTCGAGCGCCTTGTGGCGAAAAGCGCGCATCCACTCGGGCTCGTTCTTCATACGGCTCATCATCTCGATGAGCTCATGGTTGATGCCCTTCGGGGCTTTATGGAAGTATTCTTCCGGATCCTTGAAACCGTACTTGGTTGCGTAATCGCTGCCGATCTGCCGCAATTGTTCGTTCTGCTGAAGCAGTGTATCTTCTGCCATGTTGCCCTCCTTCAGGGGGGACATCATTGTGTTTGCTGTCAACGCTCTCGGTCCTGCCGGTGCGAACCGGTAGCCGGCGGCCTTCGTTGTGTCCGGTCTTGCTTCG
>WJJA01000273.1 GCA_014729955.1 bacterium | reverse complement strand
GCCGAGCACTGCACCAACCAGGGTGTGGGTGGTGGAAATCGGCAGGCCCATCTTGGATGCAACGGTTACCACCGTAGCGGCGGCAAACTCAGCGGAGAATCCGCGTGAGGGTGTGATTTCGGTGATCTTGTGTCCCACAGTCTTCATCACCTTCCAGCCGTACATGGCGAGTCCGACGGCAATGCCTGTTCCGCCCAGCATCAGCACCCACAGCGGTACGGGAACCTTCAGGGCGACGATGCCGTCTTTGATGGTCGCGAGGACCGCCGCCATGGGACCGATCGCGTTGGCGACATCATTGGAACCGTGTGAAAACGCCACGTAGGTGGCAGTGACGATCTGCAGCATCATGAAGGTGCGTTCGATGTTGCTCAGGTCTGAAGGGTCGCGGGTATCCTTCTGATTGCGTCGGATGAAGAAAAGCAGGAAGAAGTATCCGGCGACAGCGGCAAGCAGCGACACGAGTACCAACTGCAACGGACTGAGGATGATATCCAGGTTTTTCAGCCCCTTCCAAATGGCCGACAGCACAATGATACCGATGGTCATGGCGCCGAGGAACGGTCCCAGCAGGAGCATGCGTTTGTGTGGCACGGCTGCGTTGAGGATGAAACGTCGGATTCCAATGAAGAGGAAGTAGGCGAGCAAACCGCCGCCCACCGGCGAGATCACCCACGACAGGATGATCTGCACCACTTTACCCCAGTGCACCGCAGGCAAACCGTATACGATCAGTCCAAACCCTACGATCGCGCCGACAATCGAATGGGTTGTCGAGACCGGCAGGCCGAGAAAGGTGGCGCTGTGCAGCCAGACAGCAGACGCGAGCAGTGCTGCCACCATACCGATGATCAACAGGTTGGGATCCTGCACAAAAAGCTCGGAATTGACAATCCCCTTGCGAACCGTGTCGGTCACACTGCCGCCCGCCAGGGTCGCCCCGAGGAAATTGGCAATCCCCGCAATGATAACAGCCTGCCTGAAATTGATCGTACCGGACCCAACACTTGTGGCCATCGAATTCGCGACGTCGTTTGCGCCGATGGTCCAGGCCATGTAGAAAGCGAAAACGAGGGTCATGGAGGCGATGATGATCAACCGTGTATCGGTTGTTTGGAAGAACTCGGCAAGGAATTCCAAGGGGCTGCTCGCGTAAAGGTTAGAAATTGCCGTGCTTTACAAAAGGACGCGCTTGTCTCCCAAGTGCCCATGAATATAGCCGATAGAAGTGTAGGATGAAAGCGGCTTGTTCAGCAAACTCCCGGGAGTTTTCGCCGCCCGGCCCCTTGCGACATCATGCGAGAAACGAGGAACCGGGCAATCACACAGGCTGCGATTTCTTCCCGGGTCATGTCAGCATGCGGCTTGATCCCGAAGCACAACCACACGTATTGCGACATCCCGCACAAAGTCGATCGCACACCAAAAAGACCGACCGCATGCCTAAGCATGCGGCCGATCCCGCTGCGGTGCATGTGTCTCCGTCCCACCCTACTCCGACACAGACCGTACCACATTCTTCACTATGATCTCCAAACGACGGTTCTTGCCGCGTCCTTCGCGTGTCTCGTTCGTGGCGATCGGTTTACTCTCGCCGTGACCGATGGCGGTCACACGGCGTGGATTGATGGTCTTCGAGTTTGAAATGAGATAGTCTCGTACGGAATGTGCACGCCGTTCCGACAGCTTCTGGTTCGCCTTCTGCCCCCCTCGCGAATCGGTATGTCCCTCGACATCCACACGCTTGTCCGGGAACTCTTCCAGAGCCGTGATCACACGACCCATCAGGCTGTACGTATCAGTCGGGATTTCGTCCTTGCCGGAGGCGAACTGCAGCCCGATCAGCCGGATGATAATGTCACGTCCGTCGATGAGGATATCCGCCTCCTGTTCGGAGAGCAGTTCACGCAGCCGCTTGATGCGCATCTGCTGCTCTTTGCGGATCTCCTCGGCCAGACGTTTCTGCTCCATTTCCGAGGCGAATTCGCTTTCCAGCTCGCCGTACTGCTTGCGCCAACTCGCCAGCTCGGCGTTCGCGAGGTCCAGCGCCATGCGCAGACTGTCCACCAGGGTGAAGAGCGAATCGTTCATTCCTTCGAGCCGACGGACTTCATAGAAGAGGCCGCCGATCTGCTCGATGATACCGTCCGTGGGCGGTTCCAGCCCCTGGTCGAAGTAGGGACGATAGTTCACTTCGCGGCCGATGCGTGTCATCGCGCTGTCGATTTCGATCCAGGTGACCTCGTAGCCGTCCTTCTGCTTGCGATGATCCTGCGCCCATTTGGCGATGTAGAAGGCCCACTGCGCCTGGTAGAGCGCTTCGGACGCCAATGAGCTGGACCCTTCACGGTCGTACCGGTCCTTCTCCACTGCATCGAACGTTTTTTCCACGTACTCTTCCGCGAGGGCAAGGGTGCGCGGTGCGAACTTCTCCGCGCCGATCTTCTTTGCATCGTGGATGGTGATGCGTGCATCCTGCGTGATCACCATCTGGATCGCGTACAGCTCGGCTTCACGGAAGTAGACCTCGGCTTCCTTCGCCAGGGCCTTGGCTTCCGCTGTCTTCCCTTTGTCACGCGCTCTGACCGCCTTGCGAAACAGGCTTTCGCCTTTCAGCCACGCTTTCGGGGAATGGGTCAACGCCGCCTGCACGGGCTCGCAATCAGCGCGCGCTTCTAAAGCGTCTGCGAAAAACTCACGGCTCTGGTCCGTGACACGGGCCGCTTCTGCCATCGCGCCTTTCGCGGTACGCAGCATCGACTCGATTTCGGCGGTGTTACCCTTGTCCAGGGCCTTTTGCGCGGAGGAGATGTTTTTCTCGGCCAGGTTGTAGGCGTCCTCCGCAAACAGATCACCGCCCTGCAGCTTCAGCTCGTACAGTTCCTTTTCAAGTTCCTTGATCTGTGAGCTGTAGCCCTGCGCGCGTGCCACACCGGCGATTAGGAGCAGCAACAGCAGGACCAGGCAAAGGAGGTTGGTCGTCTTGAACACTTTCGGTTGTTTCTTCCGCTGTGCCCGTATGTACATGGTACGCTTCTTCATGGGTTCACCCTCCCCCTGCGTGTCAGGGTTGATCCTGTTTTGACGAAGTGCCCGCACCACCGGACGAGCCTGCCGTCTTCCTGTCGGATGAAGAGGGCTTCTCTTCTCCGCCTGCCTCCTGCCCCTTGCCGGTACGATCCTTTCCCTCATCCGCATTGGCTTTGCCGTCTTCTTCCGCCGGCAGCACCGGTGTGAAGTCTACTTCCACCGGGTCGTAGTCGCTTTCACCCTTGATGCGCAGCTTCTCGCGCCGGTCCTTGAGGGACGCTTTGACGCCGTCCATTTCATCCGGACGTGCGATGTGGACAGTCGCCGGCGCCGGTACGAAGTAGTCGTCGTGGAATTGCGCCGCCTTCACACGCCAGTACCGCTTGGTCTTGTAGGGATCACGTTCCGGTTGATCGAAGAAAAAGGCCATGTTGACACCGAACTCGAGCCCCTTCAATTCGTAGAACAGCCCGCGCTGCCAGGCGAACCCGACATCGGTACGCCAGGCGCCCCACTGCACACCGGCGCCGAGTCCGAAGCTGAAACCCTGCCGCCCGCCGAAGCCCATCCCGGTGCGCACCGGCAGCTTCGGGGTGACCAGGTACTCCACGCCGACACTGTAACGTGTGGGGTTCATATCTCCCTGCACTTCGTCCAACCGGTGCCGGAATGTGCCGGTCACCTGCAGATCGGTCATGACCCAGTAGCCGGCGCTCAGTGCGAGGGTGGTGGGGAGGTCCGCGGTCACGCTTACACTTTCTTCGAGTGAATCGACGGAAGCGAAATTCTCTTCCCAGTACCGGTCGATGTCATCGATGCCTTCCAGCGGCAGGCCGTTGAGCGCCTCCACCTCGTAAATACGGCGTTTGGCGTCGTTGAACTGGATGAATCCAATAAGGTTGGTCATCGCGAGACCGAAGGTCGCACGTCGGTTCAACGCCTTGCCGGCAATACCGAGATCCAGCCCGAAGCCGTGACCGCCGGTGATGTCGCCGGTGCCGAACTCTTCATCACGGCCCGGATCCGAGGTAGACACGGTTTTCACAAGCCCCTTGATGTCGGAGTTCGAATAGTCGAGCATGAAGGAACCGGATACATCTTCCGTGGAGGCGTACGCCGCGCCGTAGTAGTAAGAGACCGTCAAGCCTGCTGTCGCCTCGTTGAGAAACGCCATGTCGTCGACAAAGGCGAGCCGGTCATTGAACTCGTCCGCGACGGTCACTCCAAGACGCCCTGCGGCGATGGAACGTCCCGAGGTCGCCGACAGATCCCACGTTCGCCCGAGATCTTCCCGTGTCGTGCCGATCAGGCCCAGCTCAAAGATGTCCCGGTCGATGTGGATGTCGGTCATCGAAAAGGCATCCAGGTTGACCGCCATCCGGAACGACGACATCGGAAAAGAGAGCGCGATGGAGGGCATATAGGAGTCGAGATGAATCCCCAGGCTGTTGCCTTCGATATCATGCAGAACCTCTTCCATCTTCGCGCGCGGGATGTATTCGCCGTCCCGGAAGATCTCATTCATCCGGTTGAACGACCACGATGTATTGCCCATGCGGGCGCCCAGGTTGATCGTCGGAATGATGAAGGAGTGCAGGGGATTGTCCTCGAGCCCCAGCAGAGCAGGATTGCGTCCGACCACCTCCGTGCCGCGAGGCAGTACTCCCATATCACCACCCAACGCGATTCCCGTTGCGTGCGGCGGGGTCATCGCCCATGCCGACGCCGGCACAAGCAGCCCCAACAGCACACGCATCATCAGATGCAGACGGGGGATGTATACGCGTTGCCGTTTCATGGTCTCTACTCCTCCTCCTCGTTGACCCGGAAGAGTCCTTCGACGAGCAGGCTGACCCCGATGCCGTCATCGACATACACGCGGGCAGTGGTAGAGGTGGAATCGAGCGTGAGAATCTGACGCATCCAAAGGTTGTCCTCGGAAAGGATCTCCCGTCCGTATTCGGTTAAACTGGTCTCCAGGGTGTCGCTGCGCGCTTCGACCGCACGACCGGTGCGCGGATCAAGCTCCGGCGAGACAATGTGGATCGGCGTAACGATGCCGTAGCGGTTGCTGTTTTCCGGCACGAGGGCAGCCGCGGCCGCAGCTTCGTTCGGGAAAGCACCCACCAGCACCTGCAGTCGCGCCCCCACGGGGACCGTGCTGCGCGTGAACGCCAGCAACGTCGCCTCCCGGATGCCGCTGCCAAGTTCCTCGTCCAGGCTCTCGACCGAGGGGGTCAACGTGGTGTTCTGCAGGATGTCTACCGCAAACGGCACCTCGATCACCGCCTTGCCGACGATCAGGTCGTCACGATGCAGCGTAAGCATCTGGTAGGGATCGAACTCGCTGCCTTCCATCGGGATACGACCGATCTCGGCGACACCGTTCAGCTCGATGCGGTTGGGGAAATGGTTCAGCAGATCGATCACCAGCTGTGAGTCGGGGTCGGCAAACCCGCCGACGGTGATGCGATTCGCTTCCGGATCGATCCAGCGTTCGAATGAACGTTGTACCGCACGTTCGCCGGCGGGCAGATCGTCGTTATATGCCGTCAGGTCCATGCGAATCTTTGTCGGGATGTCGAACCGTGACTCGGAAAGGTCGATCACGAGCTGCGCCTGCTCGATCGCCAGGTTGCCGGTGATGTCACGACGAAGGTCCGGCTCATCATCCCAGAAATCCAACTCTACTTCGGTTTCATCCAGCTCGAGGATCTCTTCTTCGATGCTGCCCTCGATCCAGGCGAAATCGTAGTCCCGCACGATGATGTTCGTACGAACACTGTCCTCACTCGTGACTTCACGCACCAACGGTCTGCCCTGTTGATCGCAGCCGCCGCTGAGCACAACCAGGTTGGTGTAAGCGGTCAGCTTCTGGGAGCCGGGGTCCGGAGTGGTGTACCCTTCCGGCAGGTCGAGACGCAGCAGTTGGTCGCGTATTTCGATGACCGTGTCGATTTCCGTGAACTCCTGTCCGGGAAGCGGAGGTGCCAGCAGGAAATTTTGTGTGAAGACCTGATCCGGATCGTTCAGGTCGGTAATGGCGGGGATGACGATCTGAAGGGAATCTTCCGTGCAGGTGTATTTATCCACGTGGATCTGCACGTTCATGCGTGTCACCAGCGCTTCTGTGATCCAGTCACGTTCCTCGAATTCGGTGACCGTGGTGTCACGCTCCGGGTCCTGGCGAGTGATCACTCCACGGTAGTAGTCCGCATTCAGATTGCGAGTGGTAACCTCAAAACTGAGGCCGTCGCCTTCCAGGATCTCGACACTCTGAAAAGGACCGCCCCCTTCCGTAAACAGGACGAGGTGCTGCTTCAGAACCGTGTTCGCCAGTTCCAGGCTTTGGGAACGGATTTCGCCGGGATCGATATCGCGTAACAGCACCGTACCAACCGTCGGGAACTCCGGCTCGTTCAGAGCGATGGTCACACGCACGCTGTCCCACTGGATGTTGTTATCATTGTGCACCTGGAGCACCAGTGAACCGCCGGGATCGACCAGATGCGCTTCACGGAAGTTGCTGAGCGAATCGACAATGATCGGCGTACTGCTGTCCAGCATCGGCATGAAGCTGTAATAACCGTTGCCGTTGTAGTTGGGGACTGTTGAGCTGAGCGACAGCGATGCGGTGGATACGATTTCATCAATGTCGATCGTGCCAAGAGTAATCAGCTTGTCGAGGGTATCGTTTTCCACCTGTTCGAGCAGGGAATCGGCGAACACCACCGAATCGATCGGTTCTTCGTAGAAAAAGCGCAGTTGACCGTCCGCGGTGGTATCGATACCCCCGCCGTCGGCAGCAATGTCTTCAGGCGAAGAACGCAGACTGTCCAGGCTGTACCAGACTTCACTCAGCGGCACCGCAAAATCGACGTCCCAGGACGGTGCGCCGGGATTGTCAAACGAACAGCCGACAAGCAGAAACAGCATAAAAAGCAGTGCCAATACCACGTGCGGAAAGGCCGACGGCGTTCGAAATAAGGATCGCAGGGATTCCATGATACCTCCCACTTCGTTGTGATCGTCCTGCAAGCCACCACACTTGCCGATCAACGTGTGTCCTCACCCTCGATCCCTGTAGCAACTAAGTAGTCGCTGTTTGCGCCGTTGCGATCATATCTACCGTTTGTTTCATCAAGTCTGTTTTCATGGTTTCCAACGTCTTCCGAGCTTATGTTTATACAGGGCCGTTCATAGAAATCCAAAAAGCCAAAATCAACAAAGAATCCTGAAAGACCCTGTTGTTTCTTCGTGTCTCAGAAACAATATCGCTCATAACACTCCGAATTTCTTTGATATGCGTCACAAAATGGTGTGAACGGCATATTTTTACAATTGAAGTATTGTTTCGGGCGGCGAAGCGACGTTGATCATGTGGCATACGGAGGGTTTTTCTGACTTTTCGTGAGTATCCGGTCGGCAGACTCGCTACCTGCATTTTCAAAGGCTTACACCGATACCCAAACAGGCGGTCTTTGGGACAAGCAAACGTGGGCTCTGTATTTCGCGTTCGGAAGAAGCGACCGGCAGGCGAGATCGTACGAGATCAGGAAGGTGAAATAGAGAGCCGAAACGGGCTCTCATTGTTGGTCTAGAGACGTTCAGATGCGTTGTCGTTCGTGATTTGTGCGCCGGATCACCGTCGGGGGCGGGTTGTGATCGACGGCGGGCTTTGGATTGTGTTGCTCTGAATTCGAAATTTCCGAACCGTGAGACGGCGGTACACCGCCCGGACTGTCATTGCATTTTACCCGGTTCATCTTGGATCAGAAACGGAACGCAAGAATTGATATTTATGTTCTTACTGATAGACGCTGGATACCGGCTTGCACAGGGCTTTCCCGGCGGGGTGATACATTCTTCGACCGCCTGCACGTGTCGGGTCACATCCCGCTGACACGGGCCAAGACCCGACACAACGGTGACCAAACGACACTGTCTCCCGGCGTTCGCCGGGCCTGTCCGCCCGCATTCCCGGCGGGCTTCACGGGCATGACACGTTTTGCGATACCGCCGGGTACCGGCGAAAGCTGATCGCGGTCATGCGCCTTCGTCGGTTTCGCAGCAATCGCCTTTCGGTTCGCCATCCTGCAAGGCGGCTTCCGAGCCGTCCGCTTCCGCCGTGGAGGGTTGCGTTTCGTTCAGCAGCACACCGAGCGCTTCCTTGAGCAGCTGCGGTCCTTCCAGGTCCTGGCTATTGAAGTATCCACGGATCTTCCCTGTCCGATCTACCAGCACAAACTTGGCTGAATGGCCCATCGGCAGGTTTTCTGCCGGCAGGTAGAAGCCCTTCTCCGACAACTCGACCACCTCATTGATCGGTCCACGCAGATAATGCCACCTCTCCTGCGGAATCGGGAACTGGTCGATATAGTCACGCAATACGTCCGGTGTGTCTCGTTTCGGGTCCACGGAGACGGTCACGATCTGCCAGCCGTCATCATCCCTGTACTGTTGCCAGACGTTGACGAGGTGCCCCGACATCACCGGGCAGACACCTTCGCAGTGGGAGAACTGGAAGGAGTGGATGCTGACCCTACCCTTGTAATCGGCAGTGCCGAAGGACTCGCCGAACTGATCGGTGAATTTATAGGCTGGCACTTCGCCCATCGCGGGCAGCCTCATGGTCGGCTTCTGCTGATCGGCGATCTGTGCGCGTTTCACCATCTGCAGGGCAAAGACTGCGATCACGGCCATGACCATCGCGGCAAAGGAGGCCCAGATGATTGCACGGGGAAAGCGTGGTTTCGAATTATCCATGAGTTAACTCCCGGTTGCGTCGCAGCCCGAGCCATTGCAGCAGCAGCGCGCCGAAAAGGATGGCAGAGCTCCAGAGATGAAACACCTGCAGGATCGGCAATCGTCCGAAGAACACGAGCGCATGCCCGATCAGGATCTGCAGCGCGGCGAGGATGAAAAACGCCCAGCTTGTTGTCAGTGCGAGGTCGGAGATTCTTTTCCCCCTCTTGACAATCTTCATGCCGACATGGACCGCACCCCCGGCGACCACGATGCCCAGGATCTGGTGCAGGAAGCCGGCCGGTTTGTCGAGGGCATGCCACAGGGTTTGTTCCGGGTTGACCCCGAGCAGGTCGGCGACCTTGAAGAGGTCATGCGCCCCGCGCAGCAGGGTGCCCAGCAGCACCTGTACTCCGAACCCCGCCAGCAGCCACTGCAACCACGTACTCAGCCCTTCCGGGTAGCGTGCCTGCGCTTCCGCTTCCGGATGCACCTCGTAGTGGATCTGCTGCGCGATCCAGAGCTGCAGGCCGATAATCACCAGCGCAAGGATGAGATGCAGCGAAACCATCAACGGTTCGAGGTTGGAAGCCACGACGAGAGCGCCGAGCCACCCCTGGAACAGGACGAGCAGGAGCGTCGCAATCGCGGGCCACAGAATCCAGGGCCGGCGGCGTGCATACATGACGGCACCGGCCGTGGTTGCGAGAATCAGGAAGCCGACCACAACGCCGAAGAGACGGTTGATGTATTCGATCCAGGCAAACACCACATCGGTTTGCGTGGCGTTGACGTGGATACGACGTGCATCCGGGCTGCGCGCGAGCAGTTCATCCCGCTCGGGATGCTTTTCCAGAGCCTGCTGCAAGCCGGCCGGGGTGGTCGGGGGTGCCCATTCGCCGAAGCATTTCGGCCAGTCGGGACACCCGAGGCCCGCGCCGGAAACACGTACCAGCCCGCCGATAAAAATCAGCAGGTAGGTCATGATGACCGCTGCTATCGCGACCCTGCGCAATCCGCGCATTGTTCTGTCCTTTATCCCATCCGGTTCAAAAGCGGCGAGGATTTGCTTCCGGAACACTCGTCGCGTGGTAATCCTGCAAGTGCAGGGAATATACCGAAGAGTATAGGCATGCCGAACTTCACGGTAAAGCAGGAATTGATCCGCGGGGAGCGAATGTGCGGTCTGCGTTCGGAAAACGACACCACACAAAACCCACCCGCAGGAACTTGCGGGTGGGTCCGTGTGATGAAATGTGCAGCGAGGGCATCCCTGTCGCTCTCGTTGCACGGGAGGGTCTACTTGATATCGTAGGCCGTGATATGTTTCTCCTCGATGATAAACATTTTGCTGCCTACGTTATCGAACACGATATC
>WJJA01000272.1 GCA_014729955.1 bacterium | reverse complement strand
GACCCGGACCCGAACGATGATATTTCGTACGATGTCTTCGTATGGGTGAACGGCACCGGCGAACCGGATTACGACAACGACGCTCCGACCGGCAACGTTACCGGCAGCACGACCTATGCATTCAATGGATCTGATGACACAAGCTACCGTTGGAACGTGGTCGCGGAAGACAATAGCGGCAGGCGTGTTGTCGCAAGTAACGGACCGCGCAGCTTCTCCATTTACGTTCCCGATGCACCGACCGCGTTTAACCTCTCGTCACCGTCCAACGGCGGAACCGTCAACACCGGTACGCCCACACTGGACTGGCAGGATTCCTCCGACCCCGACCCGGACAATACGGTCTCGTACACGCTTCAATACGACTTTGACGGCTCATTCACAAACCCGACGGAAGTGACAGGACTTGCGAGTTCGGTGTACACCTTCCCGTCCGGCACCCTGCGCGAGCAATACAGCGAGTGGGCTGCGCTGCAGTTCGGTGAACTGGACGAGCTGTCCGACGATGTGACGGTATACTGGCGCGTACTGGCAACGGATACCAATACCGGCGGGACCTGGTCCAACGGCGCTCAGGGCAACCACTGGTCGTTCAGCACCTTCTTCAACGAATTGCCGAACACGTTCAACCTGTTGTCACCGGCCAACGGCGGAGCACAGGTCGGCACGGACGCAAGCTTTGCCTGGGCGAACAACGGTGACCCGGATCCGGGACAGTCGGTGACGTACACACTGGAGGTGGCGGACAACTCATCATTCTCCGGACCTAACCTCTACACATTCCCGACGGCCGGCACGTACGCCGAAGGCGAGTTTGCGAACAACCTCGACCTTTATACCGGCACGGTCTTCAGCGACCTGAGCACCGCGTATTGGCGTGTGGAAGCCCATGACGAAGTTTCCGGGTCACGTTACTCCCTTTCCTCTCGCTCGGTCGTTCTCTATACCCCTTCCGCACCGGCGGCGTTCGACCTGCTGACACCGACCGACGGTTCTACTGTGACGACCCTGGCGCCGACCCTGACTTGGGAAGAAGCGGTTGATGACGATCCGAACGCTTCTATTACCTACACGCTGGAGTGGGCGTACACATCGGACTTTGCGACCTCGTACACGGAAACCGGGATTGCAACCGAGAGCCATACCTTCGAGCCGGCGACCCTTCTCTCGGAATACGAGGAATGGCGAGCGAGCCAGGGGTTGGACGATCTTCTGCCCGACGATGTCACGGTTTACTGGCGTGTACAGGCGATCGACGGCACCAACAGCGACAACACCTGGTCGCTGGGAGGGCAGGCCAATTACTGGTCCTTTGACGTTCAGCTGCAGGAGTTGGTATACACCGAAGACTTCGCCTCGGGCTCATTGGCGGCCGACTGGAGCATTGACAACGGCGGTAGCAGCGCGGATACCTGGTACTTCTTCATGCCTGACTTCGGCAGTTTCGACGGTCCGATGATGATGGCCAACAGCTATGACGCCGGCGCAGGCATTACCATGAACGAAAGCCTGGTGATGCAGGAGTTCGATGCGCGCAGCTACCAGGCCGTCTCCATCGAGTACAGTTACATGCTCCAGGATCGGTCCGGCGTGAGCGACTCTCTACTGCTGGAATACAGTCTGAATGATGGAACGTCCTGGTCATTGATTGAATCGTTTGCCGGCAGCAGCACGATTGAATTCGACCGCTTGACAGACATCAGCACGGAAACGGCGGGAGAAGCGAGTGTGCGCCTCCGGTTCCGCTATACGGACAACGGGGCACGCGGCATTCTTGCCGTTGTCGATGATATCACCGTCCGGGGCTACTTCGACTCGCCGCCTGTGATCGTACCGAACGAAACAGAGCTGGTCGGCTTCGATAACACCGCGACGACCATCGCCGCGACCATCACCGACGACAGCGGATTAAGCAGCTACAACCTCTTGTACGGCGACTACTCCGGCGGAACTGTGGCCT
Organism: bacterium; assembly: GCA_014729955.1. Lineage (GTDB taxonomy): Bacteria > Electryoneota > Electryoneia > Electryoneales > Electryoneaceae > WJJA01. The sequence goes on along the minus strand of WJJA01000272.1, from coordinate 4,768 downwards.
CTCCCACAACCCTGGGGATGACCAACTCCATTGGCAACGAGTACACCGCAACCATCCCCGCGGGCTTCCACAGCACGGGCGATGTGATCGGTTGGGCGATCGAAGCGACCGACGACAATTCATCCACGACACGATCCCCGGAAGGAAGCGGCTGGTACTACTACAACGTCTACGATCCGACTCTTGATATTCCTTACGCTTCGACGACGTACAACTGGTACGACATCGAAACAAGCGGCACCAACCTGAACCTTTCAAGACTGGAGGTGATCGAGGTTGACTTCGCCGATTACGGCTTTGACAGCTTCACCTGGTACGGACAGAGTTACAACGATATCAACGTCTGTTCGAACGGGTGGATCACCTTCAGTGAGTATGATTTCCCGGTGCTGGTGCAGCCGGAAACGCCGGATCGAAGTGAACCGAATAACATCATCAGCCTCTTCTCGCATGTCTTTGATCTCGACGCCGGCGGCGATGTCTACGTCGGGGTTGTCGGGAACAAGTTTGTGATTCAGTACGAGAACGTCTTTTTCGATGGTGAGAGCTACGGCCCCACCGGCCAGATCGTGCTCGATCCCGCGACCGAAGGCGTGTACCTCAACTACGAAACCACAAACAGCGGTTGGACGAAGACCTATACTGCAGGGTACGAAAACGAAAACGGCGACCTGGGCGACTGCATCCAATACGGCACCGACTGGTCGCAGGTTGCCTCCGGTACCAGCTACCGCATCGGGCAACGCTTCGGGACCTTGAGCGGTACAGTGACGGACGATGAGGCAACACCCAGTCCGTTGGTCAATGCGACAATTACCGTCACGGAAGGCAGCGATGTCGTTGCCACCGCGAGCACTCTGTTCGACGGCTCCTATTCCATTACAACCTTGCTGCCGGGCACGTACAACGTGAACGCTTTCCTGTCCGGCTATCAGCCCGAGTCGCAGTCCGGGGTCGTAATCCAGGAACACCAGACCACGACGCGGAATTTCCAGCTGGCGGCACAATCCAGCAACGTATCGATCACCGGGACTGTGGAGTCGGCCGATTCTCCGGGCACGATGGTTTCCGGCGTTACGGTTTCCATTCCGGACCTGGGCGTATCGGATATCACGGACACCGGCGGCAATTTCGATCTCGGCGTCCGACCGGAAGGATACTATACCATCACGGTTTCCCACAGCCCGGCCGGCTCCGCAGGTTACCACAGTGCGGTCTTTGTCGGTCTGGATATCAATTCCGGTACCGTTCCTCTGAGCCTGCAGATCTACGAGATCCTCCCGCCGACCGGCTTGACTGCTTCTACCGGCAACGCCCGTGTGGCACTTGACTGGGATGCGCCGTCGAACCATCCGACGTTGCAATTGAACACGGACGAGTTGCGCACCCGAATCGAGGAACGCGACGCTGCGATCGCCCGAGTCCGTGAACGCGGTACCAAGCATGAGCTTGCGTTCATTCAACCGCTGCAACGTGAACTGCACATGTTGCGAAGCACATTGGCGCGCCACGAACTGGTGTCCGGCGGTGCTCCTGTCGATGGACTGGACGATCTCAGCGACTTCATGTTCTACCGGATTCGGCAGAATGGCGCGCTGCTTCCGGCGCAACCCTTCCAGTCCAACTATACCGTCACCGGTCTGGACAACTTCCGGGAATACGAGTTTGAAGTGGCGGCGGACTACGGATATGGTTCCGAGTACCTGGTCTTCGGCTCGCCGGTCTCCGCACGTCCCACAGGAGGTGTGCAGTACGAAGTGACGGAGCTGGGTACAAGCGAGTGGATCGAGATCAACCCTGCCAACGGCGGGTCCGGCACACCCTTGAACCTTGCCTACAACATGAGCTCCACCTTCATTCCGATGGGAGGGATGACGTACGACCACTACGGTCAGACCTACAACCAGTTCGCCGTGTCCGCGAACGGCTGGGTCAGTTTCATATCGAACGTGGTCGGCTACCAGGGCACATTGCCCAGCCCTACGGCGCCGAATGCGCTGCTGGCACCGTTCTGGATGAACCTCGATCCCGGCACGGCAGAGGACGCGAATGTATGGTACTACGTTGATACCGGGAACAATCGTGTCATTGTGCAGTGGTTGGCCGACACCTATCCGGGACCGAACTACCGTCGCAAATCCTTCCAGGTGGTCATGGATTGCGCCGGCAACCAGGCGACCTTCAACTACGAAAGCGCGAGCGGTGGGTGGACCATCGACAACAACGCTGTGGTCGGTGTTGAAGACCATGTGGGCTCGTCCGCAACCACTCATAACCGCAGCAACATCACGAACGGCAGCTCATTCCGCTTCACCGCACCCAATACCGTCTATGGCAACATCGTCGGTACCATTACCAGTGCTACAACCGGCGACTCCCTGTCCGGCGTCGTGGTAACCCTGACCGGCCACACGGATCGTGTCGATACCACCGGGGCAAACGGCTACTACGAGTTCCTCGGTCTCGACCGTGCCGATGCACCGTTCGAGGTTGTGGCGAACAAGGACGGCTACAATCAGAACAGCGTGTCCGGCGTCGGAGATCCCTGGGGCGGTGACTTTGAAATCGTACAGAACCTGGCGCTGACCGAGGTGCAGAACCCCTCGGAATGGCAGAATCCGTTCCACCTGGAAAGCCCGTCGGACGGCACGATCATCGCCTCGACGGAAGTCCTGTTCGAGTGGGCTTACGATTCGCCGGGTCCGAACAGTGACGAGGTCTTCGATCTGTATGTCTGGTCTGTCGGCGAATCAATGCCGGACAACCCGACCGCGTCCGGTTTGACAGAGCCTTCTTTCACCTGGACACGACTTGAAGACGATCAAGGCTATGAGTGGCAGGTGATGGTGCGGGATGTCGAGGGCAATACACGACCGGCGTATGGCGGGCCGTGGAGCTTTGAGGTGTACATCCCTGACGTGCCGAGCGCTTTCAGCCTGATCTCTCCGGCGGACGGTGAGGTGCTCGAGACCGATACCCCGACGGTGACCTGGGAAGCAGCAGTCGATCCCGATCCGGACGATACCGTGACCTATACCGTGATCTGGTCAATTGACGACGAAAGCTTTGTCGATCCCGATTCCGCTGCCGGGATTGCAGAAACCTCGTACAGCTTCGGCGATGCAGGGGTGCTGAACAGGGGTGATGTAGAGTTTCGCCGCGTACGTCGGCCGGCCCCGTCACGGACCGCGCAGAAAGGCGGCAAAACCGCGTTGCCGGGTCGTGGTGCGCCCATCGGAAACCTGGATGAGGTGTTGCCGGACGATGTCACGATCTACTGGTACGTGCGCGCCGTCGATACCAACACCGACGGCACTCTGTCCGACCAGAACCCCTATGACGGCACGACCTGGTCGTTCGCAACGGCCGTGCCGCAACCACCGTCCGCGCCGGAGGCGATCACGCCGGAACACGAAGCGGTGATCATGCAGCAACAGGTACGGTTCGAATGGACCGCCGCCGTGGATCCCGATCCGGACCAGGTGCCGGGCTATCGCCTGGAACTGGCGACGGACGAACAATTCACCGAACCGGCAGTGTACGAGACAGGCGAGGAGTTGAACGCCGAGGTCGAGGACCTGTTGGACGACATGGTCTACTGGTGGCGTGTGCTCGCGACGGACACCAACACGCCGGGAACCTGGTCGCAACCGCGCAGCTTCAGCATGGCGCTGCCGGAGGCGCCCACCGAATTCAGCCTGCTCGGGCCCCTCGACGGAGACGGTTTTACCGGCGAGCACTTCCCGCTGGAGTTTTCCTGGGAGGCGAGTGAAGACCCGGATGGAGACGCCGTCCACTACGTGGTCGAGCTGTCCACCGATCCGGAATTCGCCGAACCGTCCGAGGTTGATGCCGGAGAACACACGAGTGTGGAGATCGGACTCGATGTGATCAACCAGTCCACCACGTGGTTCTGGCGTGTGAAGGCGGTGGACGACAGCGAGTTCGAGCTGGAAACCATGTCCGACGAAGAGTGGAGCATCAGCCTGGATCTCGGCATACCGGAACGTGAACGCGGCATTCCGACCGAGTGGGCGCTGCATTCGATCTATCCCAATCCGTTCAATCCGACGGTGAATATCGTGGTCGCGGTGCCGGAATTGGCGAAGGTGAACGTGACCATTTACGATGTGCTCGGCCGCCAGGTCGCACAGCTGCAAAACGATGTCATGCAGCCGGGCTACCACTACCTGAGCTGGCGTGCCTCCGGCCTGCCGAGCGGGATGTATTTCGTGCGTGTCAGCGAGGAACACGGATTCCAGGCCATTCGCAAATTGATGTACATGAAATAGAGTTCATCGAAATAGATTGCATCCCGACGCCCGGCGCCCTGTCGCCGGGCGTTGGCGTTAGCCCGAATATTTCATGAATGGCGAGAATATTCATTTCTAAAAACAATATTAACATGAAGATAATATCACGACATAATGTGTCCAAGCCAAACTTGTTTTTTCATTCCCCTTCGGGTTAGCCCGAATATTTCACGAGTTCAAAGTGCGTCAGATGCGAGGCGCGAAGGATGAAGCTGTATGGCAATACCGCGAATCCTTCGGAACAAAGCAGATGACGCAGTTGGGACCGCCCGAAGGGTGAATGAATAAATGGGTTTTTCTCTTTTACGTCTGGGTACAAACCGTCGCCGGGAGGAAGTGACAAATTGGGGAACATCTTCCTGTAAAACCATTCCTTACCATAGCTCGCTTTCATCATTCATGAAAGATTCGGGTTAGAACGGTTCCCTGCTCCCGCAGTCCGGACCGAACCGATG
>WJJA01000271.1 GCA_014729955.1 bacterium | reverse complement strand
GGAGATTCTTGCCGAAAAATTCGGCGGCGGCAAGATTTTTACCCCGGCGACGGTGATGGATGAGGATGTCTGGCATGTCCAGCAGTTGTTCGATTCACCTGCCGATGAAGGATTCTACGGCCTCGGCCAGCATCAGAACGGCGTGTTCAACTGGAAAGGGCATGATGTCGACCTCTGGCAGTACAACACGGTCGCGGTGGTGCCGTTTCTGGTATCGAGCAGAAATTACGGCATCCTCTGGGACAACAACTCCCGGACCAAGTTCGGTGATATCCGTGACTATCAGCCCCTGTCCTCGCTGACCCTGTACGGCAAGGATGGGCAGGAAGGCGGCCTGACCGCTGAGTACTTCGGCCGCGATACGGAAACGCCCCAGGTTACCCGTCAGGAATCCGAGATCGAATACGCCTATGTGAATGATTTCCGCGAGAAAGGCCCGGAAGGATACCGTGGCCGTGGCCTGATGCGCTGGTCGGGCGAGATCGAAAGCGATGTCGCCGGGATGCACAAGTTCAAACTGTATGCCTGCGGTTACATGAAACTGTGGCTGAACGGCGAGCTGGTGGTCGATGCCTGGCGTCAGACCTGGCTGCCCTGGACCTATTACATGGAACTCGACATGGAGCCGGGCGAGCGCTACCCGATCACCCTCGAAATCCGTGAGGGATCGAACATCGCGCTGCAGTATCTCACCCCGCAGGACGAGGTATATGATACCTCGCTGTCGCTCTGGAGCGAAGTTGCGGACCAGATCGATTACTATTTCATCAAAGGTGACAACGCCGATGAGGTGATTGCCGGCTACCGTGAGGTCACCGGTCAGGCGCCGATGATGCCGAAATGGGCCATGGGCATGTGGCAGAGCCGTCAGCGCTACGAAACACAGGATCAGGTGCTCGATGCGGTTCGCGAATTCCGCAAACGTGACATCCCGTTCGACAACATCGTGCTGGACTGGTTCTACTGGCGGGAGGACAACTGGGGCGATCACGAGTTCGATCCGGAACGGTTCCCGGACCCGAAAGGGATGGTCGATGAATTGCATACTGACCTCGATGCTCAGATCATGATTTCGGTGTGGCCGAAATTCTACGCCAGCACGGAAAATTTCGCTGAATTCAACGAGCGTGGCTGGCTGTACCAGCGTGACCTGGAATTGAATCGGAACGACTGGGTCGGCTACCTTGCGGCATTCTACGATCCCTACAGCAAAGGCGCGCGCGACCTGTTCTGGGAGCAGATCAACGACAAGTTGTTCAGCATCGGTATCGATGCCTGGTGGCTGGATGCGACCGAGCCGGAACCCCAGTCGAACCTGCCGGAAAAAGAACGCCGTCTGACATTCCATCCCACGGCGCTGGGAACCGCGGCCCGATACCTCAACACCTACTCGCTGATGAATGCGAAGGGTATCTACGAGGGACAGCGGCAGGCCGCCCCCGATCAGCGTGTGTTCATCCTCACCCGGTCCGCGTTCGCCGGTCAGCAGCGGTTCGCTGCGGCAACCTGGAGCGGCGATCTGGTCGCCCGATGGGACGACCTCCGCATGCAGGTGCCCGCCGGGCTGAATATCTGTATCGCGGGGATTCCCTACTGGACCACCGATATCGGCGGATTTTCGGTTGAGCGCCGGTTCTCAGCCCGACGCGGCAGGACCGAGGAGGATACGGAAGAGTGGCGCGAGTTCATGACCCGCTGGTTCCAGTTCGGCGCGTTCTGCCCGCTGCTCCGGGTGCATGGCGAGTATCCATATCGCGAAATCTACGAGACCGCGCCAGACAATCACCCGGCATACCAGACCATGGTCGCGTATGACAAACTGCGTTACCGGCTGCTGCCGTACCTGTACTCGATGGTCGGCGATGTCACCCAGAACCACGGCACCATGATGCGCGCGCTGGTCATGGATTTCGGCGATGACGAGAATGTCCTGGATATCGGCGACCAGTACATGTTCGGCCCGGCGATCATGGTCAATCCGGTCACTGCGTACAAGGTGCGTTCCCGTGAGGTCTACCTTCCAGCGGGAACTGGCTGGTTCGACCTGAAAACCGGCGCATATCATGACGGCGGCCGGACCATCGAAGCCGATGCACCCTACTCGGACATCCCGCTGTTTGTCCGTGCCGGTTCCATCATTCCGTTCGGCCCCGAGATCGAGTACATCGATGAAAAGGCCCCGGAAACGATCCGGCTCATGGTCTACACCGGCGCCGATGGCGAGTTCACCCTCTATGAGGACGAGAATGTGAACTACAATTACGAGAACGGTGCATTCGCGACCATTGCCTTCTCGTATGACGATGCCGCCGGCAGCCTGACCATCGGAGCGCGCGAGGGATCATTCCCCGGCATGCTCGAAAACCGTACGTTCGAGATTGTGACCGTGTCACCGGATCAGGCGAAAGCCCTCAACCTCGACAGCACGCCCGATCAGACGGTCGCCTATGATGGCAGCGAAGTGACCGTGTCGCTCGCCGACTGATCATTGTCCGTCCATTTGATACACAAAACCGCCGCCCGGCTTCGGGTGGCGGTTTTTTTTACGTATACGCAAAGGAACGAGCATTCCGAAAAGCCCCCTCACCCTCGATCCCTTTCCCCCGTTTCGAGGGGAAGGGAAGATGAGGTGGTTCCTGCCCCCGGAACGGGGGAAGGATGTCACGGAGTG
>WJJA01000270.1 GCA_014729955.1 bacterium | reverse complement strand
TAGTTGCCGTCGGGATCCGTTTCGTTGTAGAAGCAGTTGAACTCGATTTTGAGAATTCTTGCGGGACCGTCCGTGGTCAGACGCATCGCCATGGTATTGCCCGGCCAGTTGTAGCCGTTGGTCGCGTCGCCGTTGTCATACTGCAGGTAGGTATCGCCGACCGTGTGGCCCCAGAAGAAATCGACTTCACCTGTCTCCTCGTTGCGGAATCCGTTCAGGTCCATCGGTACACCGAGGACACCGTCCCAGGATACCGTAACGGCAGCGCTCGGGTCGGATTCATCGCCCATGTCGTCCGTAGCGGTTACCGTGAAGTCGAAATCACCGTCTCCGGTCAGCGCGACCACGTGCCAGGTGCCTTCGGTTGTACCCGCTTCGGTGCCGTCCAGGTACACCGTGTACTCTTCGGCATCCGCGACCACATCCCACGATACGATCACCTCGCCGGTGGCATCGTCCGCGGTTGCGTTCACATTGGCCGGCGGATCGATCGCCATGGCCTGGAACGCCGTGATGAGCAGGACTGCAAGAATGCTTGCAAATCGTGAGCTTACTCGTGCCATCTTCTCTTTCCCTCCTACGGATGTTGTCCCATTCGACAGGACGGGTCGTTCACCCGTCCTCCGAACACTTTGTTGTATATACCTTGCCCTCTTCTGAAGCCCGCTGCATTCCTGCATAACCTGCAAACCACGGACCATCCCCGGAAACCCGACTGCTGTCTCTTGCCGAATAGAGGCTTCTTTTCAGGGATATCCTTAGTGCCGAGGAAGTAAACCCTTGTTACGGCGGGCAGTTGGGGGGTCCACGGTAGATGACGTGCACCGTGCCGTGACCGTCTCGCGTCAGGCATTGAAAGAGAGCCGCAACACCTGCAACGGCGCTTTGTTTCGCTACTCGGCCGGGGGCGGATGTATCGCAGCACTGAATGGAGAGGTGTCGTGCGCGGTTGTTTGATCTAACTTCGGCTTGACGTCTTTCGATGAGACCGCTTGAAGATTGTAGATCTTCAGACCCTGGGCGTAGTCAATCCCTTCCAGCGTCTCCAGATTCAACATCCGGTTCACCAGACCTTTCATTCGGTCTGCCTGGAGATACACCTTTTCGGAATACGACCGGAAACGCACAGGTTTGACATACCCATTCTTGATGAGGTCCACCGAGCCCTTGATGATGGCAAGCGAGTTGTTGAATTCATGGGCAATCGTCGCCGCCATCTGGTTGACGGTTTTCAAGCGTTCCAGTTCATCCCTTTCTTTCTCTCGTGCTTCACGTTCCAGCGCAGGAGCGAGGGATTCGACCACGCCCTGCAACGATGCGACTTCATGGTAATGCCGTTCCCTTGCCCCGCGGGTTTCGTCCAACCCGTAAAACCATACAGCTTCCCGTTGACAAACATCGGAATGGCAAGCCGTGCTGTAATCCCCCGGGGTTGCAGCACGTCGCGTATGTCCTCGGATACCTCCGATGAGGAGACATCCGGGAGGTTGACCATACCGCCCGCTGTCATGATATCATGCCACCACTGCACCGCTTGCACCGGCACATCCTGCAGGTTTTCGATCTGCGGCGTTACCCCGTCCACACACCACTCGTGTGTGTTGTCGAGCATCGTGTGATCGTTCTTGCACCGAAACATGCTGGTACGGAAAGGAGCCATATGATACCATTCTGCGATGCCTGCTACGGTAGAACGACACACGTCGGTTCAGGCTGCATCCCCTGATTCCTGCCTATAAAACCGTGCGAGTCTCTCCCTGGATTGTTTTCTATCGACCAGTCGGTCGGTCGGCTCGATCGCATTCCCGATATTGTGGACTGTCCGTTCAAATCGAAACAGACTGCGGGAGGTCCTCATGGCGCAAGTTACCCTGACACGTTCCATCCAGGCACCGACGGAAGCCGTCTTCGGTGTTGTGTCGGATATTCGCAATTTTTCCAAGGCGGTCGATAACATCCAGAAGGTGGAGTTCTTGAGTGAAACCCAATCGGGTGTCGGGACACGGTTTCGTGAAACCCGTCTGATGGGCGGCAGGGAAGCCTCTTCGGTTCTGGAGGTGACGGAATTCGTGCCCGGCGAAAAGGTGCGCCTTGTCTCCGAATCGCAGGGGACGGTCTGGGACTCCGTCTTCACCGTTCAACCGGAAAACGGCGGCACAAATCTCACCCTGCACATGACCGCGACATCGAAAAATGTCATCACGAAGCTGATGGTACGCTTGATGATGGGAATGGTAACAAAGGCGATCGCGAAGGACATGGACGCGGTGAAGGCTTATTGCGAGAAGGGGTGATGCGCCCCGCTGAAGCGGGCCAAAACCCGACACGACGATCCGCAGGTCTTGAGCACGCTTGTATCGTGCGTGTGACCTGACGACTCAACGAGTCAATGGGATTTGTGTCAGCACCTGCCGAATCACAACGCAAAGGCAGGGGTGTCCCGGCAGATGTTACGAGCCCCTCTCTGCGTTTGTCCGTCGCCGTTAATGGTGCAAACCAGGGTTCTCGGGCAACTATGAAGTTGATATAAACGAAGCGCTTGAAACAAACACGATACCGTGCCGCCTGAATCATCATCGCTCGGGTCGTGTCTCTGACTCCACGCCGATTGCGTTGTATATTGCCTCGCATTCGACCTTAATCCGCAGCGCAGGGAGTCCCGCCATGGAGTCATTGATCTACCTCGACAACGCCGCCACCGCCTGGCCGAAACCGGACAGCGTGTACGAATTTATGGATTCGTTCTACCGCAGCAACGGCGTCAACCCGGGCCGTTCGGGCTTCGACATGGCAATAGGAGCGGGCGACCTCGTGGAGAATACCCGTGCTCGCCTCCGGGACTTCTTCCACGGCGACAGCGCGGAACGTGTTGTGTTCACCTACAACGCCACCGACAGCCTGAACCTGCTGATCCGCGGCGTGGTGCAAAAGGGCGATCATGTCATCTCGACCAACCTGGAACACAATTCCGTCCTGCGGCCGTTGAAGCACCTCGAACGGGAAGGTTTGTGCGAGGTTACCTGGCTACCATTCAACGAGAAGGGCTTCATCGATCCCGAGGATGTCAAACAGGCGCTCAAGCCGAACACACGCCTGGTGATCGTGAACCACGGTTCCAATGTGATCGGTACGATCCAGGATCTCACCGCAATCGGCAAGGTGACGCAGGAGGCGGGCGTGCTGTTCGGAGTGGATGCATCGCAGACCGCAGGCGTGCTGCCGATCGATATGCACACGATGCACATCGATCTGCTCGTCACCACCGGACACAAGGCGATGATGGGTCCGACCGGCATCGGCGTGCTTGTCGTACGCGACCATGTGGACGTCGCGATCACACGTGCCGGTGGAACCGGCGTGCGATCCGCCTACCCGTACCACCTGGAAGAGTATCCCTGGCGGTTGGAAGCGGGAACGCTCAACCTGGTCGGCGTCGCCGGTCTCTGGGCCGGGCAGGAATGGATCGACAAGACCGGGCTTGACACCATTTACACGCACGAGCACGACCTGGCGAAGGTTTTCACCGAGGCGGTGCGCGAGATCGAGGGGGTCACGCTGTATGTCTGCGACGACCTCGAAAACCACCTGTCCACCATTTCCCTGAACGTCGCCGGTTTCGAAGCAGGCAACACCGGAACCCTGCTCGATGTGGAGCATAACATCGCCACACGCACCGGCCTGCAGTGTGCGCCGAAGGTGCACGAACAGATCGGCACGGACACCATTCACGGCACTGTGCGGTTTTCCATCGGTGCGTTCAACACTCGTGAACACATTGACAAGGCGATCGAAGGAGTGCGCGAAATCGCCGAGATGGGGCAGAAACGACTGTAAACATCGGCAGAAGGGAAGGCGGCAGGGAGGAACGGCATGGCACGTTTGCAATGGTCAATGGAACGGTTGGCGCAGAAAGCCGCCGATGTGCGACGGGATATCCTCACCCTGCTCGCAAACGCGGGCACCGGCCATTCCGGTGGTTCGCTTTCGTGCACCGACTTCGGCACCGCGCTGTTCTTTCACTACCTGAATGTGAAACCCTGGCAGCCGTCCTGGCCGGACCGCGACTACTGGCATTTTTCCATCGGGCATGTCTCCCCTGTGATTTACAGCCTGATGGCGGAGCGAGGCTATTTTCCCCCGGCGGACCTCTTGCAGTTCCGACAGTTCGAAGGTCACCTCCAGGGCCATCCATCCGCCCATGACACACCGGGCATTGAAGTCTCCGCCGGTTCCCTTGGACAGGGACTGAGTGTCTGTGTCGGTGCGGCGCTGGCGTCAAAAATGCACAACCATCCGCGCCGGATCTGGTGCATTATGGGCGACGGCGAGCAGCAGGAAGGGTCAATCTGGGAAGCGGTGATGTCCGCTTCGCATTTCAAGCTCGGTAACCTGACCGGCATTATCGATGTCAACCGGAAGCAGATCGACGGCGACACCGAAGAGATCCTCCGCATCGAACCGCTTGCCGACAAGTATCGTGCCTTCGGCTGGGACGTGATCGACATCGACGGGCATGACATGCCGGCAATTCTGGAAGCCCTGCAACTGAGCGGGGAAAATGGCGAGCGTCCGACGGTGATCCTGGCGCGCACGGTGATGGGCAAGGGTGTATCCTTCATGGAGGACGACCATCGCTGGCACGGCCGCCCGCCGACACGAGAGCAGGCTGAGGAGGCGCTCCGTGGTCTGGACAGCAGTTACAGTGTCTGGCTGGATCGACTTGGACGTGCGACAAAGCCGCTGCGCCCTCAGGCCTGAGATCGTAGCCCTGGCGAATCGCGGGCCGGCTTACCCATTTGTTCTCGAGGTCGGGGAGGGTCCCGCCCGCATCAAAGGCGTGATCGGTTCGATAATCACCGAACCGTCTGCAAGGTTGAAGAACACACGCCTGCCTCGTCTCCCCCCCACATCTTCATGATAGATGTTCAAACTGCGTTTGGCGATCTCTCGCCTTGCGATCTCAATGTTTGCCCCGCCGATATGCCCGTCCATGCTGTCATGACGTGCGCCGCCGTACAGATGCAGACGCGACCGTACGGTGACCCCTCCATGCAGGGCAAACAGACGGAACAATTCGTGAATGGACGGACCGGCATACATCGCGGTGCGCGGATCGTCCCCGGACAAACGCGGATGCACATAGTGATTGATCCCCCCAAGACCGGATACCGGGTCGTACAAAACCAGGCTGACACATGAGCCAAGGATGGTTTTAACCATCACCGGGTCCGATGAAACGAAAATATAACCGGGCTTCAGGAAGTGCATTCAATCTCCAAATTACCCCAATAGCGACAAGATGTAATATACGTATTTTCTGCTTGTAATGTGCAAAATTTGCGATCCGAAACATTGGAAATGCATGAATCTGAAACAGGGGGAGACAAAATGCTTCGATTTCCGATCACGACGCATGCGAACAGTCTCATTGCAAGATACTGTTTATCTTGGCGTAAAAATGTCTTGCTCTCGCGAGTGGATCTTCAAGCATGAATCCAGGCTACGGGCAAAGAGTTTGCATCGTGATTCAGAAAGACAAAGACATTCGCTGTCTGATACACAGGTTTCTCATGTGCCAAATCCCCTACAAGCCTTTCAGCCCAAAGGCAGGCGGACACTTTGGCATTCTCCCGGAACACCCGAGCGGTCCACCCACCCGTTCGGGTGTTCATGTTTAGGGGAAGAAATCTCCGGTTTTTTCGAGTTCTCCGTTCCAATCTCCCGATCATCGGACTACATTAGCTTGGCGGTGGAACCCTGTTTCGCTAACGACGGAGTCGACCATGCACGGGTATCGAAAGCTTCTTCCGGCACTTCTCTTTCTGTTCGTTTCCCTCCATGTATCAACCTCAGCAGTCGCACTGGAACACACGACCGACCGCTCGATACAGTGGACGGTTGAATCGTCCGGGCTTTCCGGCCTGGCGGCAAACCTGCAGTTGGACCGTGTACTGCTTGTCGAGGATGAAATCGGCCCTCGACTCGACCTGGAGGGCGCGGCTTACAGTGAGACGGATCCATTTCCCCGTGTTTCGACCCTGGTATGGGCACCGAACGGCGTCGATGTACGAGCGTCCGTGCAGAACGCCGGCAGCTTCGAAAACACAGGTTTAGTGGAGCGGGAATCCATCGGTCTTGAACCGTCGGTGCAAATCGGTGAACCGGCGCTATTTCGCGGGATACGTGTCTTTCCGCTCTCCATCTCGCCGGTCGCCGTGGATGAGGAAGGCTATGTCCGCATTGCGACGAACCTGCAGCTCGATGTCAACTTTGAAGGGTCCAACAACCTGGCTTCCGGGCGCACGGAACCGATCCGTGTCAGCGCCGACCTGCGACGGCTCCTGGAAGGTCGGATTCTCAACCTGGACGAAGTAGACCTGGTGGAAGTCGCGCCGGTGGGGCGCCTGCTTGTGCTGATGCCGAACAGCACCTCCATCTCCAACGCCGTCAATCCTTACGTGCTTTGGAAAATCCAGCAGGGCTATGATGTCACCGTCCAGATGATCACCAGCACCAACAACCCGACCCTGATCCGCAGCGAGATTTTGTCGGAATACAACAGCACCGATGAAGTTCCCCTGGAATATGTGCTCCTGATTGGAGACGCGTCCGGTTCAATCAGCATGGCCAATTCGGAATACGAGAGCGATCACGGTTACGGCTGCCTCGAGGGCGATGACATCCTGGCCGACGTGGCCGTCGGACGATTCAGCGTCAATGATCTCACGACCCTGCATCGGGTGGTGAACAAGACGCTGGCATATGAACGCGATGTCTTCATGATCAATACCGACTGGCTGGAGCGCGGTGCGCTGGCAGCCGGTTCCGGCAGCGGCACCAGCCCGATCCAGACCAATCGCGCTATCCTCAATATGATGGCGCAGAACGATATCGATGCCGACAGCATGTGGTGGACCATGCCGGGCGGAAACAACGCCATTCCGGACTTCCTGATCGATGAGATCAACAGCGGCGTGCATTATGTCAATTACCGCGGTTACTACGGGATGAGCGGCTGGAACAACAGCGATGTGGACCAGTTGACAAACGCTTCACGTCTCCCGGTGTTCGTCACTATCACCTGCGGTACAGGCACCTGGGTAAGCCAGTCGACGGCCCTGAGCGAAGGGATTTTCCGGGGCGGCAGCGGGTACAACACTTTCCGCGGCGGGGTTGCATCCATCGGCACCGCAACGACCAGCACTCATACACGTTTTAACAACGTCGTGGACGGCGGCATCTTCGAGGCGCCGTTTATGCAGGGTGTACGCTCGCTTGGCTGGGCACTGGTGAACGGCAAAATGCGGCTGTATGAAGCTTACCATGCGACATCGGAAAGCTACCAGGTAGAAAACTTCAGCGAGTGGAACAACCTGATGGGCGACCCGGCTCTGCGTATGTGGGTCAATGTGCCGCAGGAACCCGATGTCACCCACCCCTCCACGTTTTCCAACGGCACGAATTTCATCGATGTCGAGGTCGATCTGCCCGGCGAGCAGCCGGAGCTGATCTGGGCGAGCCTTTCGTCCGGCAACTCCCTGATCGACACGAGGCGCTTCCATTCGGACGGTCATGTGCGGCTTTACCTGGAGGATCCCGCCTCTTACGACGACATCAAGCTGACGGTCACCGGCGACAACGTGGTGCCGTACCAGGAAGACATCAGTCGCTTTACCAGTGGATCCTATATCGGCTACGATTCCGCCGACCTGGACGACGAAAACGGCGACGGCGATATCACCCCCGCCGAGACGGTGGACATCACGCTTACGGTACGCAACACCGGCACTGTAGCCTCCAATACTGTGAGCGCAACGGTCAGCTCGGACGATCCGCGCCTGACGATCGTGTCGGGCGGTACGTTTACCATCCCGGGGCGCAACCCCGACGCGACGTATACACGCACCTCTCCGATTGTCGTTGAAATCGCCAACTGGACACCGGATGGTACCGACTTGAGCGCTACGCTCACGGTGAGCAACGGCGGCGAGGACCAGGTCAGCGCAATCCCGATCCCGGTCTCTGCCTGGACCGGTACGAAGGGCGGCGACATTGCGGTGGATGACGGCGATGACATCTTCGATCC
>WJJA01000269.1 GCA_014729955.1 bacterium | reverse complement strand
CGCGTGCACCGATCGAGCGTACGATCATTCAACCGCCCGGGTCGCTATTCTCCCGGCAGGGAGTCGGGACACTCCCGGCAAGTTGTGGATCCCGGGTTTGCTGCAACAACGAAGAGAAACGGCATGAATGCTGCTACAGCAACAGCATGAAACAAGGTTGTTTTCCATTGATACAATGAACACAAGGAGAGGAGTACGATGAGCGTGCAGGTACAGAAACCCGCCCCCCAGTTCGAAGCGATGGCGCATGTGAAGAACAACACTGAGAGCGAGCACAAAAGCGTGAAGTTGTCGGACTACAAGGGCAAGTGGGTGGTCCTGTTCTTTTACCCGGCAGATTTCACCTTCGTCTGCCCGACCGAACTGGTTGCGGTGGCAAAGCATTACGATACGTTGAAGAGCAAGAACACTGAGGTTCTATCCATCAGCACGGATACCCACTTCACTCATCAGATGTGGAACGAAGTGGAGCTTTCCAAGATGATCGAAGGCGGGCTTCCCTACCCGATGCTGTGGGACAAGGCAGGAGAAATCGGTCGTCTATACGGCGTGTATGATGAAGAGGCAGGTATGGACATGCGCGGCGCCTTTATCATCGACCCGGACGGCATCCTCCAGTCGATTATGGTCACCAGCCCGGGTGTGGGCCGTAGCGCCAAAGAGCTGCTGCGTCAACTCGACGCCTACCAGTACACGTACGAAAATACCGGCAAGGTTGTACCGTCGGACTGGGAGGAGGGCGGCCAGACTCTCGATCCGAGTTTGAAACTGGTCGGCCATGTGTGTGATGTGATGGAGGACTGACCTCTTTCCCGTTGCAATGGATTTCACCCCGGTATGCAGCATGCCGGGGTGTTTTGTTTCACGGCTCGTCTTCCAGAGCAGCCGGCTGATTGTCGGCCTGCGAGGCTGTCTCAGAATGGTATTCCGCGGCGGTTATTCGTGCCTCAGGAAAACCACAAAGGACTGATATTTTTTATTTTTATCAACGACGCCGGATCCCGTCTTGCGCCGGGCTTACCCACCTACATTTTTGGCGGGATGACACCTTTTTAAGAAGGCCTGTCGTGTCGGCAGGACCATTTGGTCATACTTTCTTCGAGCATCGTATGATGTTCCGTCTTGCACAACCGTACGGAAGTTGCCGTACTTTAGCCTGATTTTGAACAGCGAGCCGAGATACGAGGAAGGAGCGCGCGGGATGGGTGTACCGTTACTGGATTTAAAGGCGCAATATGCTGCGATCAAGCCTGAGGTGCAGGCGCAGGTGCAGGAGGTGTTCGACTCCCAGTATTTCATCCTTGGACCGAAAGTGGTCGAGCTGGAAGAGGCTGTCGCCGCCTACAGTCATGCCAAGCACGCGGTTGGTGTTTCTTCCGGCACCGACGCGCTCCTGATCGCGCTGATGGCAGCGGACATCGGTCCCGGCGATGAAGTGATTACCACCCCGTACAGTTTTTTCGCGACCGCCGGCTCGATCGCTCGTGTCGGGGCGACACCTGTGTTTGTCGATATCGATCCGGTTACGTTTAATATCGATCCCGCACGCATTGAAGCAGTTGTATCAGCGAAAACGCGTGCGGTGATCCCGGTTCATCTCTATGGCCAGTGTGCGGATATGGATCCGATCATGGAGATTGCGAAGCGGCACAAGCTGGTCGTAATTGAAGACGCCGCCCAGGCGATCGGGGCGGAGTACAAGGGCAGGCGTGCCGGCTCGATCGGTGACTACGGATGCTTCAGCTTTTTCCCTTCAAAAAACCTTGGCGGTGCAGGCGACGGCGGCATGGTGGTGACCAATGACGACGGCTACGCAGAAACGCTGCGTGCCCTGCGTGTCCACGGCGGGGAGCAGAAATACTACCATCGGGTGATCGGGGGGAACTTCCGGCTGGATGCCCTGCAGGCGGCTGTGTTGAACGTGAAGCTGAAGTATCTCGACAGCTGGACGAAGGGACGCCAAGAGAATGCTGACACGTATCGGGAACTGTTCCACGATGCCGGCCTGGTTTCAGACAAGACCGTGTGCCTGCAAAACGGTTGCGTCGATTGGCCGAATTGCGGGTTGAAGGGCGGGGCGGGCGTGCTGCTGCCTGACTTGGTGATGGACCGTCACATCTATAATCAGTTCGTGATTCGTGTCGATCGCCGGGATGAACTGCGCGAGCACCTGGTCGAGCGAGGGATCGGGCATGAGGTGTACTACCCGGTTTCGTTCCATGAACAGGAATGCTTCACCTACCTGGACTACAAGCAGGGCGATTTCCCGGCATCGGAATGTGCCGCGGGGACTTCGCTGGCGTTGCCGATTTATCCCGAATTGACCGAACAGCAGCAGCGGGAAGTGGTGGACGCGATCAAGGAATTCTTCCGGTAGGGGTTACGGTACCTGCTCGACGGATCCCGCCGGCAGCCAACCCTGACGGTCATCGACAAGCTTCACTTCATGGTAGCCTTCGAGCGTCTTCACGACGGTGACCTTGGTACCTTCATGGAGGTGAAACAGTTCGCGTGCTTTGGCATCGGGGGCAGCCCTGACGACAACCTTGTCGGTCATAATGACGGCGTGAGGCGGTCGCTGGTCCGCTACAAATCGTAATCCGAGCAGGCCGAGCATCAGCAGGAAGAGCACGCCTGTGCCCAGCGCAAGATTCCTGGCCGCGAGATAGACGCGATAGTTCGCGCGCAGCAGCAGCGACAGCGCGAAGAACACCGCGGCCAGGGTGGCCGTAACCCATGCGCTCCAGGCCAGTGTGGAAGGAGCAATCCAGTCTCGGGCAGCATCGAGCCAGTTCCAGATCGGCAGACGCGGGGGTTCTTCGATGCGGTCGACGGTACGTGCACGTGCCAGCTCAAGGTTATGTCTGACGTCCGAGGAATGCGGCATCTCATTCAGGGCTCGTTCATAAAAGAGGATGGCACGCCCCAGTTCGCCGGTTTTATAGTACGCGTTTCCAAGGTTGAAGTAGAGCGCGCCGGAAACATACCCGCTTTCCAGTACACGTGTCCAGGCTTGAATCGCATGCTGGTAATCGCCTTCACGATAGGCCTGGTCGCCTTCGGATGCGAGTTCGTCGATGGCTGCCGCCTGTGCAAAGACGCAGCCGAAAAACAGCGCGAACCCGATGAACACCGAAAGACGTAGCACCTTCTTCACCGCATGTCCCCTTCTGAACACTGATCGTGCTGGAAAAGCAATCAATTCTGCACGATCTGCCTGCGAGTTATCCCCAACTCCGTTTTTCGCAATCGGTCTCTCCATTTTATCGTTATTCGTTAATATTCAAATCTTTACGATAGACCGGTATGTTTGGTTTGTGTAAGCAAATTCAGTTATCCACACCTTATCCACAGGGCTCAGAGTCTGTGAGTATCATGTTAAGTTCATGTTTCCAAAGTACGATCCACCGCCATAATCCATGAACGTGCCTGTTCGATCAGATCGCCCAGTGTGTTCGCATCGAGGCCGTCGGGTGTGAACCGTGCGCTGTTGCACCGTTCAAGCAGCTGGTGCAGTTCCGCACGACGTTCGTCAGGGATGTTTCTGGCGGTCAGCACCATCTCGATGCGATTCCGGTCCAGTTCGGCGGCCGGGTTGTGGGTACGGTCGGCCAGGTAGTTGACCAATCCTCGTGCCAATGCGGTGTAGCCTTCCTCGATCCGGTTCGCCGCCAGATCGTCTCTCGCTGCTTTTAAGGCCGAAAGCGCGCGTTTCGCGGCCTTGCGGCTGCGCTGCCCGGCGACATCGCCGGCGAGCTTGTCCATGCGTCGCCGTGCCAGCAGAGCCGCGACGACGATCAAGGCGGGCACAAGATACGCCAGCGGATATGCGGCCTGCTGGTAAAGTGGAGGCCCGGTCTTGCGAAGTCCTCGTGTGCTTTGATGGATCCAGCGGATGTCTCGCCCCAGGGTTCGAACCTCCCGGGCGGCACCTCCGGCCGTTCCCTCTTCAGCGGACGCCCACCCCGCCGCCGGCGCCACCTGAAGCATGATTTCCTCGGTGGAAACCGTGCGATAAGCGTTGATGGTCGGGTTAAAGAACGACAGTTCGATCGGTTTGATCCGTTGTTGGCCCGGACGACGCGGGATCATCAGGTACGTGAACTCCTTGTACCCGTGAAGGGTTTGGTGATTTGCGGTCGGACGGCTGACCTGTTTTGTTTCGGGATCATAGATTTCGATATCCGGCGGCACGGTCAAGTCGGGTTCGGGCAGGAAGCCGATGTTGCCGCTGCCGGACACCCGCACCTTCAAGGTGACCGATTCGTTGGTCTGCAGTGAATCGGTGTCCACTTCCGCTTTGATGGAGTAATTCCCTACGATATCGTCGAAACCGTCCGGCCTGCCCTCTTCAGGCAGCGTTTTGACATGAATCGTGGTCGGATTGGAACGGACTTCGCGGTTTTCCGTTTGAAACCCCCCGAAGAAGGGATCGTCAAAGAAACTGGAGCGCCCGCCTCGGCGACGCTGGTTAACCTCACAGACCAGCTCCATCGGGCCGATGGTCAATTCGCCGGTCCGTGTCGGGAACAGCAGCAGCTTGTGAATGATCGCCGCGCGATAGTTGGCGCCGTTGATGACACGGTTGAAGATATCGGGAGGTTGCTTCACTTCCAGCTCTTCGGTCCAGAATCCCTCTGTTGTAGAGAGTTTGCGAACATCGTAGGTGCGAACGTCTTCCCGGAAATAGAGGGTGTAGGTGACAACGGCCGGTTCCTGCAGATAGACACTTCGCGGCTTGATGTGGACATCGAGGAAAATCGGATCGAGTTCTTTCGAGGATTGGCCGGGTTTGGCCGTGCGATCCCTGTCGGGCGGTGCCGCCGATTGTGTATTGCCCTTGGAACCACCGGAAGAGTTCCCCCCGGTTTCCACGGTCACGCTGAGCTCTTTACCACGCGAGACATCGCCTTTGCTGTCCACATACGGCGCGGGGATGGTGTGTTCTCCCGCGGCGGTGCACATCAGCACATACGTTAAAGAGCGGCTGCCCGTCAGTCTTCCGTTGATCCACTGCACATTCAGCGACGACGCAGGTCCTACCAGCACACGGAACGCGGCGGGGATGTTGACCTCGGGCGTCGGGATGCTGGTAGACGAGCCCTGCACGATCACCTTGTAGGTGAGAGTATCGCCGACGGCGGCATAGGACCGGCTGATGGTTGCCTCGACTTCGTAGCTTTTCGCATAGGCGGGGGCCGCGGCAAAAAAGAGGTAGAGGCCGCCGGCCAGCCAGAGAACGGCAGTTGCGAACGCCGCGAGCGCCTGCAGGTTACGTGTCTTGTCGGTTCGATGCAGCGTGTCCATACTCCAACCTTTTGTCGGTCGGCTCACCCGGCTTGTACCTCTGACGATCCAGTTTTTGTATCGTGTCACACCCCCGCTGACGCAGGTCGGAACCCGGCACAACGTTCAATATCATCCGTCAGGTCACACTTCCCTTCGGCGAGCAAGACCTGACGGAACGGTAGGAACGAATCACACACTGACGTGAAACGGTCCACTAGCCCGATATTTCATGAATGGTGAGAGCATTCTTTTCTGAAAGCTATAGTAACATTAAGATAATGTTACGCTCTACAGATTTTCTCTGACACAGATTGTGTCCAGGCCAATCTCTTCTATTTATTCCCCCTTCGGGCGGTCCCAACTGCGTCATCTGCTTTGTTCCGAAGGATTCGCGGTATTGCCATACAGCTTCATCCTTGCGTCTCACATCTGACGCAGTTTGAACTCGTGAAATATTCGGGCTAGTAGTTTTTGCCCTTGTTCTTCGGTTCTTTCGGAACCTGCTCGCGGATCAGTTTTTTCAACAGTTCCTTTTCATCTTCCTGCAAACGGTCGAAGAAGCGCTCCGCCATTTTCTTGTCCATGTCTTCTTCCGGACGCGGTTGCGGTTGTTGTTGCTGCTCCTCCTGATCCCGGCCCTGTTGCTGCTGCTGATTCTGCTGTTGCTGATCCTGGTTTTGCTGGTCCTGCTGCTGTTGTTGCTGCTGCTGATCCTTGTTCTTCTGATCCTGCTGCTGTTGATCGTTCGGCTGCTGTTGCTGTTGTTGTTGCTGCATTTGCTGCTGCCGCATGGCAATTTCGAGATTGCGTTTGGCGTCCAGATCATCGGGGTTCAACCGCAACGACTCGATAAACGCCGGGATCGCTTTGTCG
>WJJA01000268.1 GCA_014729955.1 bacterium | reverse complement strand
GCACATCGGTGCGCCGTCCAAGGTCATCGTGAAGAAGAAGGATGAGGTAAAGGCGGGCCAACCGGTTTCCGAGCCGGGCGGGTTTGTGTCGGTGCCCTGCCATGCGCCGATCTCGGGGACTGTGCTGGATGTCGGCCCCTATCCGCATCCGTTCGGAAAAGACATTGAGGCGGTCACGATCTACAACGACGGCAACGACGAGTGGGTCGAGGACGTGACCGAAGATCCCGACTGGGAGAGTGTTAACGCCGATACGATCCGTGAGCGGGTGAAAAACGCCGGCCTGGCGGGCATGGGCGGCGCGGCATTCCCGACACACGTGAAGCTCTCGCCTCCCCAAGACCAGCCGATCGATACCGTGATCATCAACGGTGCGGAATGCGAACCGTACCTCACCAGCGACCATCGTTTGATGCTCGAGCACGCCGAAGAGATCATCCAGGGTGCATTGCTGGTGAAAAAGGCGGTGGGCGCCGAGCGTGTGTTTGTCGGCATCGAGGACAACAAGCCGGATGCCGGCAAGGTAATGCGTGAAGCGGCCAAGGGCACGGAAGTCAAAGTCGAGCTGCTGCCGGTGAAATACCCGCAGGGCGCGGAAAAGCAGTTGATTTACGCGCTTACGCGACGCGAAGTGCCGCCGCCTCCGGGCCTGCCGATGCATGTCGGTTGCCTGGTGCAAAACGTCGGCAGCTGTGTCGCGATCTACCAGGCGGTACGCTACCGGAAACCGTTGGTGGAGCGCTATGTCACGGTCACCGGTCATGGTGTGAAGAAGCCGACCAATGTGATCGCTCGTATCGGCACGCCGATCAACGAGCTGATCCAGGCGGCCGGCGGCTACACGGACGATGCCGGCAAACTTCTCGCGGGCGGTCCGATGATGGGCGCGGCGCAGTGGACCGATGTGGTGCCGGTGGTGAAGGGCACAAGCGGGATCGTGGTCCTGACCAGCAAGGAAGCGCACATCGGCGAAGAAGAGCCCTGCATCGGCTGCGGACGCTGCATTGAAGTCTGCCCGGTCTTCCTGATGCCGACCACGATTGCACGCCAGGCAGAGTTCGAGGTGTATGAAGACGCGGAAAGCTACGGCATCCTCGAATGCATCGAGTGCGGCTCCTGTACCTATGTCTGCCCGGCAAAACGTAACCTGGTGCAGCAGATCCGCTACGGCAAGTCGACCATCATGGCCATGAAACGGAAACAGAAGGCGAAAGCCTCCGCCGGTTGATAGGGACCAGTATCCATGGACGAGCAGGAAAAGAAAAACGAAGCGGCCGGCAACGACAACGCCGCGAAGCCGAGTGTACCTGAACCGGAAGGGTCCGCGAAAACCTCCACGGAACGGAAGGAGGAGGTGAGCGAGAAGAAATCCGCCGCGATGGAAAAGGCGCAGGAGGATGCGAAGACCCCGAAGGAGAAGCCGTCGCCGAAAGAAGTCGCGGACAAGAAAAAGGCTGCCGGCGCACCGAAGAAGAAGCCGATGGCGCCGAAGGTGGCACGTGTGCCGGAGCGTCAGTTCACGCTTTCCTCGTCGCCCCATGTGCGAGCGCCGGAGTCGGTCTCGAAGATCATGTGGACGGTCACCTTTACCCTGGTGCCCGCCACCGCCGCCGCGACCTATTTCTTCGGCTTCCGCGCGTTGGTGCTGGTGCTGATCGGCGCCGTCGCCGCACTGTTGACGGAATATGCGCTGCAGAAGCTGTTCAAGATGCCCGTGACCGTGCGGGATGGGTCTGCCGTGCTTACCGGTGTGCTGGTCAGCTTCAACATCCCGCCGGGTACCCCGTGGTGGATCCCGGTGGTCGGCAGCTTTTTCGCTATTGCAATCGGCAAGATGCCGTTCGGTGGGCTGGGGTACAACCCGCTTAACCCGGCGCTGCTGGGGCGTGCCTTTCTGCTGGCAAGCTGGCCGGTGCATATGACCAAGGACTGGCTGCCGGCGATGTGGTGGAAAGACCCCAACTTCAACTTCTTCAGCTGGAAGGTGAACCCGGCGGATGCGTTTACGTATGCCACCCCGCTGGAAACACGCAAGACCGCGCTGGATATGATCGACAAGGGCGGCGACTCGATGCAGGCGGGCTTCATGCAGCTTGAGCAGCTGGCGGATCTGATCAAGGACCTGGTGATCGGACGCACCGGCGGCTGTATCGGTGAAACCTCGGCGATCCTGCTGATTCTCGGCGGGGTCTACATGATCTACAAGAACTACATCGACTGGCGTGTGCCGGTTTCGTTCATCGGCACGGTCGCGCTGGGCGGCCTGATGTTCGGCGGTCCGGACGGTTTCTTCACCGGCGATTTCCTGTTCCACATGTTCGCCGGCGGGCTGATCCTGGGCGCGTTTTACATGGCGACCGACATGGTGACTACCCCGTTGACCAAGAGGGGGCGCCTCATCTTCGGCATCGGATGCGGCTTGCTCACCTTGATGATACGATTGATCGGCGGCTATCCCGAAGGTGTCAGTTACGCGATCCTGCTGATGAACCTGACCACACCGCTGATCGATCGCTATACCGTGCCGCGGCGCTTCGGGCATGTGAAACCTGCGAACGCGGAGGGATGAGGAGATGCTAATCGTACGACTGGGCCTGATCCTGATGATCGTAACCTCCATCGCAGCCGGCGGATTGTCACTGCTGAACACCCAGACCGCGCCGATCATCGCGCACAACCAGGCGATGGAAGCGCAGCGGGCTCGTGAAGAGGTGACACGCAAGCTGGGCGATGTCGAGCTGGTGGAAGTGCCGGTAAGTGAGGACTTCAGCTACTTTCGTGCCGTGGACACAAGCTCCAGCGAGGTGGTCGGATACGCCGGCCTGGCGAAGGGGGCGGGTTACTCGAGCCTGATCCGCACCATGGTCGGCTTTGACAAGAATTTCGAAATCGTCGGCATGAAAATCGTGTTCCAGCAGGAAACCCCCGGCCTCGGTACCAAAGCGGAAGAGCCGGCCTTCCTGGATCAGTTCAACGGGGTCTCCGGCGAAACGGTCGCTGTGACCAAAGACGGAGGCACGATCGATTCGATTACCGGTGCCACGATCACTTCGCGCGCTATCGCGGTTTCGATCAACGACCTGGTGGAACGGATTAAGAGTGCACGGGACGCTGCGCCGTCCGACACAACGGTCGCGACCGAAGAGGCGAAGCATCCACCGCGTGAGATCACTGTTGAACCGACACAACCCGCACGCAACCCGGAGGATTGATCGATGCCTGATATGAAGACCGTCTTTACCCAGGGCTTCGTGAAGGAGAACCCGGTGTTGCGGCTGGCGTTGGGGCTTTGCCCGGCGCTGGCGGTCAGCTCCACCGTGTTCAACGCCGTAGGCATGGGAGTGAGCGTGATTTTCGTGCTCACCATGTCGAACCTGATCGTGAGCCTGGCACGCAAGGGAATCCCGTCAAAAATCCGTATCCCGGTATTCATCGTTGTGATCGCTACGTTTGTGACCATTGTCGAAATGGTGATGCATGCGTACGCGCCGGCGCTGTTCAAGTCGCTCGGCATCTTTGTCCCGCTGATCGTGGTGAACTGCGTGATCCTGGGACGTGCCGAAGCGTTCGCCTCCAAGAACGATCCGCTTTATGCGATCATCGACGGCATAGGCATGGGCCTGGGCTTCACCTTCGCGCTGGTGCTGATCGCGACCATGCGGGAGATACTTGGCAACGGGACCTGGTTCGGGATCACCCTCACACCGGGCAATTTCGAGCCGGTACTGCTTATGGTTCTCGCACCGGGAGCGTTTATCTCCATGGGCTTGATCCTGGCGCTGTTCAACCTGCTTGACGAACGCAAGTCCGCGCGTGACAAGCACGAATCGGTGTTGAAGGCGGGTGTGAAGGCGAAAGAACTGCCGACGAGGAGCCGGTAAGATGGATTGGACCAACCTGTTTGTGATCGCGGTCAGCTCGATTCTGATCAACAATTACGTGCTGATGCGCTTCCTGGGCATCTGCCCCTATATCGGTGTTTCGAAAAAACTTTCAAGCGCGATCGGCATGGGCATGGCAGTGATCTTCGTGATGACCATCGCGAGCTTTGCCACATGGCTGATTTATTATTACCTGCTGCATCCGGACACCAGCATATGGGGCCTGGACCTGACCTTCCTGCGCACGATCTCGTTCATTCTCGTGATCGCGTCGCTGGTGCAGCTCGTGGAAATGGCGATCCAGAAGCTGGCCCCCGCACTCTACCAGGCGCTCGGGATTTACCTGCCCTTGATCACTACCAACTGCGCGGTGCTTGGCGCGGCGGTGCTGAACATCGACGAGGGCTATAACCTTGCGGAAGCGCTGGTGAACGGCATCGCTGCCGGGATCGGTTTCACTCTCGCGCTGGTACTGATGGCGGGGATTCGTGAAAGGCTGGAGCTGGCGGTGATTCCGAAAGCATTGCAGGGAATTCCGATCGCGTTCATCATGGCCGGTTTGATGGCGATCGCGTTTCTCGGATTCAGCGGATTGAGCGTGGGGTAGTTGCGTGCCGGCACGCGGAATGATTGCCATTCCGGTGAAACAGGCTGTCTTACAATGTGTCACCCCGCCGGGAAAACCGGCGGGCAAGCCCGGCGAAACATACCGTCACAAAAGGTGTCATACCGGCGCAAGCCGGTATCCAGCGCGGTTATAAAGATAAGAATATCAATCCTT
>WJJA01000267.1 GCA_014729955.1 bacterium | reverse complement strand
GTAAAAGAGAAGGACTCATTTATTCATTCCCCCTTCGGGCGGTCCCACGCACGTCATCTGCTTTGTTGCGAAGGATTCGCGGTATGGCAATACAGCTTCATCCTTCGCGCCTCACATCTGACATACTTTGAACTCGTGAAATATCCGGGTTAGATGCCGGCCCGATCTTTGGGCGGAACATGCAATTCTTTTCAAGTAGAGCAAGTTGTCTCTCTGCCATTGTATGATTGCAAGAGCAGTGTGCCGTGTGGTAGAATGCTGCAAAACCGTTCCACAACGTTCCTCCTGATATTCGCACTTTTCCTCGACTTCGGTTGCGTCTTTCCTCAGCGGCGTCTAGGTTATAAGTACTGAACGAGCCGGCTTGCGACGATACGGGATTCTTGAACGGGATGAGGAAGCGGAGCGTTCGGTGGTTGCTGTACGAAAACCCCACCGACCGGTATCCCCTGTTTTCCCAACCTTTGAACGACCTTTGCCACGCAGAGGGCAGGGAGACTCTACATCTGCGTGAAAATCGTTACGAAACTGTTTTCGTTTAAGTTAGATTATGATAGATAACATCGAGGGTTGGCAAAAGCCAAACACCGACTATTCTTGGCGCTCTCGATCGCAGCATTCGTTTGACAGCTTGACCCAACAGCTTCGGAGTGGGTGGTTACCACGAGATGTGCAACGGGACACTTGCACGGAACACAGGCACAAGGAGAAGCAGATGAAGAAAGGCACATGGTTGTTGACTCTTGTGGCTCTGCTTATGGTCACGTCCTTTGGATGGGCGGCGACACAGCAGCAGGCCAAAGCGCTGTACCAGAGTGAGCAGAGGGGCGAGCAGCTCACGCCTGCCGAAAAGGAATTGCTGCAGGACTTCGAAGATCAGCAGGCATTCGAAGCGCTTCGCGGTTTCAACGGTGAATTGGACCGTGTCGGCGGTCCCGACGAGTTCGGCTACACATTCATCGACAGCGATGAAGAGGACGGTCCCGATTTCGACTGGATCGACATCACCGGCAGCGGCGACATGTGGGATACCGGTGGTGATGACAGCGGCTTCGGTCCGGTTGCACTCGGGTTCACTTTCGGCTTTTACGGTACAGATTACACCGAGATTTACTTCAGCTCCAACGGGTACCTGACCTTCTCGGATGAAGACCAGACCGACTATTCCAACGACAACATCCCCAGTACAACGACTCCCAACAACTACATCGCGCCGTACTGGGATGACTTCACGCTTGGATACGATGGATCCGGGCCGGTCTACTACGAATCGACGACCTACGGTGGTGAAAACGCCTTTGTCGTCACGTACAACAACCTGATCGAGTTGGGCGGCACTCAGAACGATTCCATCGATGCGGTTACCATGCAGGTCATCCTGCTGGAATCGGGCGGCATCCTGATGCAGTATGACGAATTCGGTTCCGTGATCGATCGTACAAGCGCAACGGTCGGTATTGAGAACGCGGACGGCACCATCGGGCTTGCGTACGGATACAACAACACCGATGAGATGCCGACCAACGATATGGCGATTCTCTTCTCCGTGGAAGAGCCGGATGCTACCATCAGCGGTACGATCAGTAATGGCGACGGCCCGGTCGAAGGTGCGACGGTCTATGCCGGCGGCCTGATGACGACGACCGGCGCTGACGGCGGTTATGAGCTCGAAGTGTTCAGCGGCGAAACCATGTACATGCAGGCAGGCGCTGAAAACCACTTTACCATGGTGGACTACCTGGAAGTCGTGCCGGGCACGAACACGTGGGATGCAACCCTGCTTTCCTTCGGCGAAGCTCCCTTCCAGGCGATGTCCAGTTTCGAGCAGAACCAGTGGCCGCTGTGGCCGGATCTCACCAATACACCCGATTCCTGGGAATGGGGCATGAATACCTCGCTTCCCGACTCCGCTGCGGACGGCGACTACGTCTGGGCGGTCAACCTCGACGGCAACTACCTGAACAGCGCCGACGCCTACCTCTACACCAACCAGGAATACGAGATCACCGATGCCGATGCGATGCTGAGCTATTGGCACTTCCTGAACTACGAAAGCGGGTTCGACGGCTACCACGTGCTCATTACGACAGACCAGGGCGAAACCTGGACCCTGCTGACACCGGAAGGCGACTACAACGACGATTCCGTAACCGGTCTCGATGATGAACCGGGTTGGACCGGTGAAGAGAACCTTTGGACAGAGGTTTCCTATCCTCTTGTCGACTATGTCGGGGAAACGGTTGCATTCGCATTCCGTCACGGCACCGACAGCAGCGTGAATGATTATTCAGGCGTTGCCATCGACGGCTTCAGCGTGGATGTGGACGCTCCGACGGTTTCGATCGAAGAGATTCAGACCAACTTCGAGGAGTACGAAGGTCAAACCGTGTGGGTCTCAGGGATTGTCACCCAGGCTCCGAACACCACCGCCACCGGCTTCACAGACATGTACATCCAGGATGAATCCGGGTACGGCATCCAACTCTACTCGTCAGACCTGATGGAAGACTTCGCCCGGGGAGATGAGCTGCTGGTCTCGGGCGTGGTGGACGAATTCAACGATGTCACCGAGATCGTGGACTGGGAAGAAACCTACGACATCCTTTCCTCCGGGAATGATCTGCCTGCGCCGCTCACCGGTACAACCATGGAGCTTTCCGAAATGCAGGACATGGAAGGCACTTGGACGATGGTGGACGGTTACGTCCAGAACTCCCCGTCCGCCGGCGGCAGTGGCCTGACGATCTGGTTGAGCGATGGATCCGGCGACGTGCAGGTGCGCATCTGGAACTCCACCGGCATCGAGTATGAAGACCTCGAGCGCTGGGACCATGTCCAGGCGTACGGCGTCATCGATCTTTACCAGGGCGATGTGCAGATCCAGCCTTCCGAGGTGGAAGACTTCGAGTACGCCGGGAACGCGGGCGGCAACCTGGATGCGCCCTCCAACCTGGCAGCGACCCTGGATGAAGAGAACTATACTGTCGAATTGACCTGGGACGGCGTCGAAGAGTTGGACGAGACCTTCCGTCACTACGGTGTCTACCGTGACAATGTACTTGTTGGTGTTGTCCCGACCGGCGAAAGCTACACCGACATGCTCGTCGATTTCGGCGAACTCAGCTACACGGTCAATGCTTACTACGATGTCGGCGTATCCGCCTTCACGGAAGAAGTGTTGGTCGATGTGGCCCATCCGCTCTGGATGCCGATGAACGCCATGGCCGACATCGATCAGGAGACCGGAGCGGTGGACCTGAGCTGGGAACCGGGCGGCACCTTCGGCGAAGATGTCGAACTGCTGCAGGAAGACAGCAACACACCGGTCGGATCTTACATCTGGCCCGGCAACACCATGGCGATGCAATTGACGACTGAAGGTGAAGCACACCTGCTCGGTCTGGTGTTCCTGACCACCTTGGACAACAGCGGCCCGCAGGCATTCAACGCGGAGCTGTACGATTATGACGAAGGCGAAGGCGAGCCCCTCGCCGATCCGTTCTGGTCGAGCGAAGTGCAGGCGGCGGACGGCAGTTTCCTTTACGTGGATGTTTCCGATGAAGATGTGATGGTCGACGGCAGCTTCGTGGTCGGCTTCGGATCCATCGACGGTTCCGCCGCGATCGCCTACGAAGAAGCCGTAGAAGGCTTCGAGTACGCCTGGGATCGTGTCGGCGGCACATGGGGTGTCTCCACCACGGAAGAGCCGTATGTGATCCGTGCCGTCGTGCAATACACCGACGGTACCATGCAGCTCACCGGTCCGCACACCACCGGCCGTCCGGCGGAAATGCCCGCGCCGTCCATCGAGCGGACATCGATCGAGTTTGAATCGGCAACCGGCGAACTCGACGACCTGGTCGAGTACGTGATTTACCGCGATACGGACGAGATCGCACGTACGGACGCCACAACCTACATGGACCAGCTGGATGAATTCGGTACCTACGAATACACCTTCCAGGCGGTCTACGACGAAGGCACCTCGGACATGACCGATCCGCTCAGCGTGGAGTATACCGGCATGGGTGTTGGTGAAGGCGACAACCTGCCCACGGAATTTGCCATCGAGGGCACGTATCCGAACCCGTTCAACCCGACGGTCAACATTCGGATCGCCGTGCCGGAGCTTTCCAAGGTACAGGTGGCGGTCTACGATGTGCTCGGACGTGAAGTTGCGGTGCTGAATCAGCAGCAGCTGCGTGCAGGCTACCATACTCTGCAGTGGCGCGCGACAGGCACCTCCGGTGTCTACTTCCTGCGTGTGCAGGCGGAGAACGGCTGGTCCGACATCCGCAAGCTGATCTACATGAAGTAAACCGACCTTACAGCAACAACGATTCGCGCCCGGTTCCATACAGGAGCCGGGCGTTTTATCTCACGGAAGCGAATGACGACATGACACCGCCTGCCGCTGACCGCTTTTCCAAACCGATGAAAGCTGACAGCCTGCCAGTGCCGTAAAAGAACCATTTTGAGTGTCGGGTCACACCCCGCTGACGAGGGCCAAGACCCGACACAACGCTCCGTCAGTGCTCCAACAACGTTCCGTCAGGTCTGCGCACGATTGTATCGTGCGTGTGACCTGACGGCAGAACGAGTTTGCCGGATCTACATCGGCACTGGAAAACAGGCGTTACCTGATCAAAATCATCTTGCTCGTACGTTGCAACGGTCCCGCCTCGAAACGCAGGAAGTAGATCCCGCTGGCGAGGTCGCGTCCGTCGAAGCTGAGTGTGTGCACGCCGGCGCTCATCGTACGGTTCGACAATACCGCCACCTGC
>WJJA01000266.1 GCA_014729955.1 bacterium | reverse complement strand
TGTACGGTCCGTGGGGGCGTGTCGCGGTGCTGGACGGCATCTGCCTGATGGTACGTGCCGGCACGTACCTTCGCTTCCAGCCGCCGCCGAAGGAGTTGTCCGGCTTCCACTATTACGACATGGACATCTGCATGCGGTCGCATATCGCCGGGTTTACCAACTGGACTGTTCCGCTGCTGTTGCTGCACGAACACCAGGGAGCGCGTCGCTATACCTCGAAACTGGACGAAGACAGGGATGCGTTCGCCCGCATTTATGCGGATCATCTGCCGCTACGGGTGCCGGCGGAAGTGCTCTCCATGCAATGAGGATGGCGGCAGGAGACGCTACGGTCGTTCGCATCAAGAAAGTTAACCTCGTCTAACGGCCTTTTGCCGTTCACCGGTTTGCATCCCCCGGTTCGGCTTATGTACCTATCCCCTGAACATTCACCATTCAGCCTGATCTTCAGGTGTGACGCATTCCTGAGGGGTGCAAACCGGGGCTCTTCACGGCAGCATCGTATGATTGTCGATTGCGCGTGCCTGCCGCGTTCCGCCCCGGTCGACAGATTTGATTGAGTTGCACCACACCACCTGACAAACCGGCTGCAACAGGAAAGGGGCACAACGCATGTCCGATCAGAACTGGCATGAACAATTCTCCGACATGTCTGATGCGACAAAGAACACTCACCGCGCCCTGATTTCGCTGATCGAAGAACTTGAGGCGGTGGATTGGTATCAGCAGCGTATGGATGGTTGCACCGACGAGGATCTGACAGCGATTCTGAAGCACAATCGTGACGAGGAATGGGAGCATGCCGCCATGCTGATCGAATGGCTGCGCCGCAATCACAAAGCCTTTGCAGACGAGCTGGAGGAGTATTTCAATAAGGACGGGGATATTGCCGACCATTAAGGGAAGCAATGCAGTCGTGGACCGTTCCTCGTACCGTGAGTGATACGTTTCTGACGTTCCATCAAGCCTTGCCTGCACAAGCAAGTGTGCCCTGACGGAGGCAATCCTTCACTTCATTTGAGGTGATCCGATCGTGATGATCGTCAGTCACGGTCGAGCACTTCACGGACCTTTTCGGTCAGGGATCGCAGGGTGAACGGTTTCTGGAGGAAGTCGATCCCGTCTTCGAGGACTCCGTGCCGGGCGATGATATCCTGCGTGTACCCGGACATGTAGATCACACGCAGACCCTGCACCATCGCGGCGATCTTTTCGTAGAGACGGCGTCCGTTCATCTCGGGCATGATTACATCAGTCAGCAGCAGATCGATCGGGTGCTCCAACTTGACCGTCCGCTGCAATGCTTTGGTCGCACTTTCCGCTTCGAGAACATGATAGCCGAATCGTTTCAGGAATCGAGCGGCCGTGTGACGCACCGATGATTGATCCTCGACGATCAGAATCGTCTCATTGCCCCTGAGATCACCCAATTCGAGCGGGCTCTCCGATTTCGGTGCTGAAGTCGTGTCGGAGACCGGCAGGAAAATGACGAAGGTGCTGCCTTCTCCGAGGCTGCTGTGTACCTGCATGCTCCCGCCGTGCTGGCGAACAATGCCGTAAGCGGTCGAAAGCCCCAGGCCTGTTCCTTTACCCACCTCCTTGGTGGTGAAGAACGGGTCGAAGATCCGCGCCCTGGTTTCTTCGTCCATCCCCGTGCCGGTATCCGATATCGTGAGACGCACATACTCCTTCGGCGACGGATCCGCCTGCAAAGTTTTGTCGCCGGGCATCCTGTTCGGCACGGATGTTTCCAGGGTGATTCGTCCTCCGCCCGGCATCGCATCCTGTGCATTGACACTCAGGTTCATCAAGACCTGCTCCAGGCGGCTGACATCCGCATTCACCAGGGGCAGATCGGGCGAGAGGCGGTAACCGATTTCAATGTCTTCTCTAATCGTTCGGCGCAGGATTTTCTGGAAGGCGCGGATGATCAGGTTCAGATTGACCGCCTTCAATTCCATTACCTGCTTGCGGCTGAAGGCCAGCAGCTGCGCGACCAGCTCCTGCGCACGCTCGGCGGTATCGGCGATTTCAGCCAGGTCGTGATAGACGGTATGAGAAGGATCCAGCTCCATCAGGGCCAGCTCAGCATTGCCCAGGATCGGGGTCAGCAGGTTGTTGAAATCATGTGCGATGCCGCCGGCGAGTTGGCCGACCGACTCAAGTTTCTGCGCCTGCAGCAACTGCTCTTCAAGCTTTTTCTGCTCGGTAATGTCCCTGACTATGCTAAGTGTCTCATCATTCAGTATGGGAACCTGGCGGGCCTCATAGTGGCGCTCACGACCTTCCAGCTCAAGTGAATAACGGTACACTTGCAACTCACCTGTCGCCAGGGTTTTCTTGATTTTCTCCGCGGTCAAATCAGCGAGCCATTCCGGCAGCACCTCATAAACCTGTTTCCCGAGGAATTCCTCACGCGGCCGGAGCAGCAACGAGTCGTCTGTCACGCTGCAATCGATGAAACGGCCGTCGCCGCTGAATCGGAACAGGATATCCGGGAGGGCGGAGACGATTGCCTTGTTGCGCCGTTCGCTTTCCAGCAATTCCTGCTCAATCCTGCGCAGATGGCTGAGGTCGATATCGACACAGTACAACTCTTTGTCGCCGCTGCCTGTCACGTGCATCAAGTGAGAAGAATACACCTGCACCGGCTTGCCGGCCTTATTACGCAGGGTCTGTTCACCGGCCTCAATCGCCGGACCGCCGTTGTACCAGGTGGTAATCATGCCTATGACCTGTTCGCGCATGGTGTCCGGGATGATCAGATCCTCGACTCGGCGACCCAGCGCCTCCTCTGCCGTGTAACCGTATACATCGGTACTGGCGGCATTCCAGAAGATGACTCGTCGATCCTGGTCATAGCCCTGAACCGGGATTCGTTCCATACGCTCCAGCAGATTGCGAAACCGCTGCTCGTTTTCACGAAGCGCCTGTTCCATCAGTTTGCGCGTGGTTATGTCCGACATGGTGATCAAACTGCGGCCGTCCGAAAGGAATGAAGCGCGAAACTCGATCGCTTTCTTTTTGCCGGACTTGGATACAAGGGTGTATTCACGCTGTGTATCCGTCTGTTGGTCCGTGGTGTTCCAATCTTCGAGAACATGGCGACGGTATTCCGCGTCAGGGTAGATCCTGCTGAACCAGTCATCAATCGAAGTGATTTCCTCAAGCGTATAGCCCGTGATCGTTTCAAGCGCCCTGTTCCCGGTCAGGATTCTGTCATCCGTGAGGATGACAATGCCGAGCGGCACGTTGTCGAACAGGGTGCGAAGCAGGTTACGCTCTTCCCGGAGGGCTGCATCTGCAGCCCTCGCAGCCAGTGCATTTGAGAACAAATTGGCTACAATACTCAGGATTGCCTGCTCCTCGTCACTCCACCCCCGTTTCTCTCGGACGGCATCAAAACCGATGAAACCGACCAATCGGTTCCCACTCCAGACTGGGACGACGATGAGGGATTGTATGCCTTGCGATTTGAGAAGATGGTAGGTTGAAGACGCATCTTCTGGTAACTCATTCAAGTCGGTAATGTATATGACTTTGTTGTCGTCTAACCGATTCATCCACCAGGGGAGCATTGAGATTTCGAGTTCCTGTAGCTTCTCGATTTGCGGTTCAATCCCCGGTGCACACCATTCGTGAGTGTTAGATGTATACCGACCATCTTCTGAAATGGTAAAGAGATACGCACGGTCTACGCCGGCATACCGGGCGATCAATTCCAGGGCACTACGTATCGCCTGGTCGGTTTCCGCTACGTCGCGCCGAACAAAATCCACTGAGATTTCATTGACGATGCGTTCAAACTCCGCCCGTCTGGCGAGGGCCGATTGGGCGGCACGTCTTGGTGTGATATCCCGACCTACTCCGATAATGGAGACCACTTCACCGTCATCATTCAACACTGCCGTGTCCGACCACGCCAGCCAGCGCCAGCCCTCCCGTGTCATGGCGCGCTGTTCGACATAGGCAAGATGCGGCGGCTCAAGCAGCGCTTCCATCGCCTTCTCGGTGGCAGCACGATCCTCATCATGAACCAGCGGCATGAAGGCCCGACCGAGCAGTTCCTCTTCGGTTTTGCCGAACATGCGGCAATACGACGGACTGACATATTCAAATCGACCTTCAGGATCCACCTTCACGACGAGGTCGGTCTGGTTTTCCACCAGCAGACGGTATTGTTCCTCTCGCTGTTGCAAAAGCTCCTGACGATGTACTTTTTCCGTGATTTCACGGGCGAAAGACACCACGCTTTCCACTTCACCGTCTTCGCCGATCTGCGGATACAAATCCCAAGTCCAGTGAGTGTGCCCCGGCGACAGTTCCATTTCAAATTCGTGAGATCGGGTCTCACCCGTATCGAAGACCTCCTGGATGCGCGATTCCCACCATTCACATTGCGCCTCATCCATCTCCATCTCCCGATGGGTCTTGCCGATAAACGCCTCCGCCGGTACCGGCCAATACTGTGATATCGAGGGGCTGACATACAGGTGACGCATGTTTCGGTCAAACCGCATCATCACGTCGGGGGAGTATTGCGCAAACAAGGCGTGGTTACGGGAAGGGTCAAGTTCGGGATCAGCAACGGCGGAGGTAGCTGTGCCCTCGCCGGCGGCCTCCAGGCGGCGGAGCTTCTCACGCAGGGTAGCAAGCTCACTGAGAAGCCGTTCTTTCGACCAGTCTGATTCCGGCATTCGAATCTCCTGATTTTGCACTTACCAGCAAGATAAGATGCTTTAAATCAAAAAGAAAGGCTGACAATACATAATCGTTTCACATAAGAATCATCCGTTTTAATTGAATGCATCAATCCAATTCTCGGACTGGTCAAGGATCGCCGGTCAGTGCGCTGCGCAGGGTTTGCGCCAGGTTCTTCAGCGTGTAGGGTTTGCTGAGGAAGCCCCGTGCACCTTCAATCAACAGGGTGGTTGCGTCTTCGTCCATATCGTATCCGCTGCTGATTAGAACCGGCAGGTCCGGACGAACTTTGACCAATTCACGATAGGTGGCCAAACCGTCAATGCCCGGCATTTTCATATCGAGAATGACCAGGTCGACGCCTGCTGGTTCACGCTTCAGAATCTGTATGGCTCGATGCCCGTTCAGCGCGGAAAAGACCTCGTAACCAAGACGATGGAGAAGCGTTTTCAGAGATCGTATTACCATCGGGTCATCATCCACAATCAGGATCGATTCACGCCCGCCGACCGGTTCGCCGGCTTCTTCCGACAGGCTGTCCTCATCCGGTTCCACGGCGGGCCAGTACACCTGGATCGTGGTGCCTTCGCCCGGCTCCGATTCGACATGGATATACCCTTCGTGGTTCGTAACGATCCCGTAGACCGCCGCCATGCCCATGCCCCGTCCGGTAAACTTGGTGGAGAACATCGGTTCGAAAATCCTGCGACGGACGTCATCACTCATCCCGGCACCGTTGTCCTGCACGCTTAGCAGCACATATTTCCCCTGCTTGACTCTATCGTCTCCCCGGATCGTCAGGTTTTCCGTGGAAAGGGAAAGAATGCCGTCTTCCTCGATAGCCTCAACGGCGTTCTGAACAAGATGCATCAGCACCATGCTGACCTGGGAGGGATCGGCGAGGATAGGACGCAGGGCAGGAGTGAGGTTCATTTCCGTCTGAAGCCCGGGCGGGAAGGCATCCGAAGCATTGCGAAGGTATTGCAGGATGGATTCATTCAGATTGAGTTTGCGGGGTGTGTAGCGCCCGCCGCGGGCATAGGCGAGCATCTCCTGCGCGACTCGGCCGGCGCGTTCCGCGGAGTGACTGATCTCCTTCAGCAGAGGTGTCAGGCTGTCGTCCCCCTGTACCTCCATTTCGATCAACTGGGCGTTCCCGAGCACGCCGACCATCAGGTTGTTGATGTCATGCGCCAGGCCGCCGGCGAGCGTGGCCGTGGCTTCAAGGCGGGTGGCATCCAGCATCGCACGCTCGGTTTTCTTTTTGTCGGTGATCTCTTCACCCAGCTCGACGACGCGACTGACTTGTCCGTTTTCATCCAACACCGGGAAGGAACGGATTTCCCAGATACTGTCGTCCGGCGTAACCTGTTCATACGTGTATTCTTTACCGGTCTGAAACGTTCTCACTACCGGGCAGTTGTCGCATGGATGATCGGATCCATGCCACACCTCGTGGCAACGTTTGCCGACGACGTCGGCTTCCCGCAGACCCAGCTTGCTCAGGGCGCTGGTATTGGTCCAGACAATGGTCAGATCTTCGTCGAGCAGATGCATCATTTCGGAGATCGACTGCAGAATCGCACTCTTTTCCTTTTCACTCTGCTCAAGGGCACGATGAATCTCACGCTGGCCGGTGATGTCACGGGCGACAAACACGACTCGCGCTTTTTCCTCGGACGGCAGTTGTACAAGCGATGTACGGCCTTCAAACACACGGTGCCCGGCGGGGACATCCAGCTCATATTGAAGTTCCTGTGACTCGCCGGTTGCGATGGTCTTGCGCACCACCTGCAAGGCAGCCTCAGCCACATCAGCCGGCAGCACTTCGGACAACCGCTTGCTTTGCATCGCTGCCGGAGAGTCATACATCAACTCGTGCCGAGCGGAATGAATTTCGAGGTAGCGTCCGTCTTCGTCCAACAGGAAGGGCAGATCCGGCATGGCGGCCGTGATTGCACGCAGGTTCGCCTCGCTTTTTGCAAGATGGTCCTGCGTGTGTTTCAACTCGGTGATGTCACGTAAGACGCCGATCACGCCGATATATTCGCCCTTTTCATTGACGCGTGGACTATTGGTAACCAGTATTGTCCGTTTCTCACCGTTTTTGCGTTCGATGGAGATATCATAGGTGCTGCGAATGCCCTTCCGGCCCAGTAGATTCTGTGCACGCACCTGGTCAACTTCATCCGGCGGCAGCAATTCGAACGGGGTTCGGCCGATCAACTCTTCCGGTGTCAGGTCAAACAACCGGTACGCGGTGTCATTGGCGAAGATGAAACGATTGTTCTCATCCGCGATCACCACTCCCTCGCCCAGATCCTCCAGCATGACACGATACAGCTCCGCTTTATGACGCAGCTCTTCTTCGAGGTCCTTCTGTTCGGTTATATCACGAATGCTGCAGAGGATGTATTCCGGCTGCCCGTGTTCGTCCCTGAGCACAGTCTGGCGGTCCAGGAACCAGCGAACCGAACCGTCCGGCATGCAGAGTCGAAACTCCATGAATTGTTTGTGGTCGGCGTCAGCGGGAAGAGTTTCCAGAAACCTGATATGGTTGAGGATGCGCTCACGGTCATCAGGATGCAGCCGTTCCGTAAGGATCTGGTTTTTGCTCTCTTTCATGGCGGCAGGATCAATACCGATCACCTCACGCACCGAATCGCTCACATATTCGTATTCGCCGGTTTTCAGATTGCGGCAACAAAGCAGGTCCCGTGCGCTTTCCATCACCTGACGGAACCGTGCACTGCTCGTTCGAGCTTCATCTTCCAGCCGTCGGCGTTCGGTGATGTCACGGCCGATGCTGCACAAATAGCGACCGGCAGGAGTTTCTACGGCGAAGGGGTGCTGTTCAACGATGCGAGGTTCACCGTCGGTACGGATAATCTCCAGCTCCTGCAGCCTGTCCAACCACCGGCTTTGTTCCCCCCGCAACCCGGCATCAATCGTTTGCTGCACATGGGCACGGTACGCCTCTTCGCTCTCCAGACGCTGCTTCATGTCCGGGGGAATCAGGCGCATCTGCACGTCGAGGATCGGCTCGCCCAGCGCTTCGGACTCCCGGATACCGGTGATCGATTCCATCGCAGCATTCCAGTACACAAGACTGCCGTTGCTGTCGACGACAGAAACGCCGTCCTTACTGTGAGTAAGCAAGTGATCCATCAGGACACGATGCCGTTCCAGTTCACGATTGGTCCGGCGCTGTTCGGTGATGTTCTGCAAGACCGAGACGCCGCCGATAGGGTTGTCGGC
>WJJA01000265.1 GCA_014729955.1 bacterium | reverse complement strand
TGTAAACCGTGACGGCGATCCCTACCTGATGAAGGTGCTGCGCGAGGAAGGCGCGGAGGTAATCTGGTCGAATGTCCTGATCGATGATCAGGGTGTCCCCCACTGGATGGGCAACGGCGAAGAGCACCCGGACAAAGGTTTCAACTTCCAAGGCGATTGGTACAAGGGCAAAACGGATGACAACGGTCGTGAGATTCCGATCTCTCACCCGAACGCACGCTGCACAGTGCGTTGCACCGCCATCGACAACTACAACAGCGAATGGGGAGAGACCCCCGACGGTGTGCCGGTCAAGGTCATCACCTATAGCGGGCGTGATGCGGACACGATGCCTCCTGTGTGGGTCGGTAAAAACCCCGACCATGGTGTTGTCATCGGCGCCTCTATCGTCTCCGCCGCCACAGCCACGGAAGTCGGCGCATCCGGTGTGAAACGTCAACCATGGGCTAACGCCCCCTTCATTCCCGGTACCCTCGCTGACTACATGCGCAACCAATTCGCCTTTTTCAACCATAGCAGGTTTACAGAACAGGATCGTCCCATCCTCGCCGGATTGAACTACTTCCTCACTGAAGGCGCGCGTGGCGGTGAGGGTACAAAGCTGCTCGGTGAGAAACGGGATGTGAAGGTCTGGTTGACCTGGTTGGCGAAATTTGCGCATGCCGAGGTCGAAGGCATCGAAACGCCTATCGGCTTCATTCCGAAATACGACGACCTGAAAGAGATCTTCAAAACGGTAATCAACAAAGAGTACACGAAAGATCTTTACAACCGCCAATTCGCCATTCACGTGGACAGGATTAAGAGCCGTATCGATCTGCAGCGTGATGCCTTCGGCAAGGAACACGACCTGCCCGAACAGCTCTTTAAGGTCTATGACGAGTGGGAAGCGGGACTGGACACGCTGAAAGACAAGTACGGACTGATCGTCAGCCCCGAACAGCTTCTGCAGGGATAATCTCGATTAGATCTGCTTGTTTCATGCATACGACACAGCAGCACCCCGTCAAGCGCTCGGCGGGGTGCTTTCTTGTCATGTTTCTGCAATACCGGCAGGTTCGAACGTACCATACTGCGCAATTGTATGAACCCGGATATTTCACGAGTTCATAGCGCGTCAGATGCGAGGCGCGAAGGATGAAGTTGTATGGCAATACCGCGAATTCTTCGGAATAAAGCAGATGACGTGCTTGGGACCTACCGAAGGGTGAATGAATACATGAGTTTTCCTCATTTACTTCAAGTACAAACCGTCGCCGGAAAGAAGTGACAAATTGGGGAACATCTTATTGTAAAACCAGTCCTTACCATAGATCGCTTTCCTCATTCATGAACTATTCGGGTTAATCTTCACGGAGGCAATCGACACGGACGTCCGAAATCTCTATATTGCACCCACAACACCAACAGAGGGACGTCTTCATGCCAGAAATCATCGAGAACCTCGGACCGGTCGAAGCTCGCAAACGCTGGGTGCCGGGTTTGATCGTGTTCATCATCACCCTCGTCGTGATATTCTATCTCCTCAGTATCGACACACCGGTCCCCTGGTGGGGTGCGGTGCTCGTTTTCATCAGTCTTCTCTTCGGCTTCCTGGGATTGGACCAGGGATTAAAACGCACATGCGTGATGAACGCTTTTCGCGGGACGGAGGATT
The DNA here is from genome assembly GCA_014729955.1 of bacterium. Lineage (GTDB taxonomy): Bacteria > Electryoneota > Electryoneia > Electryoneales > Electryoneaceae > WJJA01. The sequence goes on along the minus strand of WJJA01000265.1, from coordinate 1,386 downwards.
TCGACAGCGGTGAAGTTGCGATTGAAGAGAGCGGCCGTGCACGCAAGCTGAAGAAAAAGGGCCGCTTGATGCTGTTGGACAACGTCGTGAAGGCTCTGACCCTCGCAGCCCTGTTTACCTACTTGACCTACCTGTAACAAATTGGACATGGCGAGAGGTAGCCCGGGTCGCTGGCGACGGGGAGCCCCCTCGCATGCCTGTTTACGTACTTGACCTATCTGCAGTAACCCGTTCATTGAGTCCCGAAGACGATTCGAATTCCGTATTTCGGTTTTTGTATATTGTGAAGGGCGGCCGACATGGTCTTCCGGAAGGGAACTCCCATCCGCCCGGAACGTGCACCCTGCAGGGGATGTCGTTTGCTGACGAGCTTCGTCCCGGGCTTTCCTGCCCAGGTCGGATTCGCCCTGTGCACTGAGAGAATCCGGCAAGAGATCGTTTTGTTTGAAAGAAGGTGAATCGCCTTGATCAAATACAATCCACCGCCGACGAAACCCGAACCGAACCCGATCTCATCGGCGGTATTCGGTAAGGAATCGGCAGACGTAGAAGAGTTGGCACGCGTGGTTGAGGTGATCGGCCCAAACGCCAAAGTGCAGCTCGAGAAACAGGCGGCGTGTAATTCCTGTGGTGCGAAACAGGTCTGCCATCCGACGATGGGGATCTCCCCCATCATCGAAGTGGCGAATGAAGCCGGTGCATCAGTGGGCGATATTGTCGCATTGAAGGTGGATGAGGGGGTCCGTATCGGCGCGTCGCTGACCGTCTTCGGTCTTCCCGTGGCGGGGATCAGCATCGGCGCGCTCGTCGGCACAACGATGGAAAACGCCGGTCCCGACAGCGCCGTCGTAGGCGCCGTCGCCGGGCTTGCGCTCGGCTTGTTGCTGGTTCGCCTAATCAACCAGTGGGTCGGAAAGACAAGCCGTCTGCACCCGCGCGCCGCACGTATCGTCCTGCCTTCGCAAACAGGATGAGCCTTTCCGACGATGTGAAAGCCGCCGCACGGGCGATCGGTTTCGACACGATGAAGATCGCAGCGCCCGCCTCTCCCCCTCGTGCTTCCTCCTTCCCCGCCTGGCTGCAGCAGGGCAAACACGGCAGCATGATGTGGCTCGCACGTGATCCCGAACGGCGCCTGCATCCGCAGAACATTATGCCGGACGTACGGTCCATCCTTCTGTTTGGGCGCAACTACCACCAGACACTGCCGCATCACATCCTGACCGACCCGTCCCGCGGGCGTATCGCGAGTTATGCATGGGGCCGCGACTACCACAAAACACTCACTTCTCGCTTGAAGAAGCTTGCCGTTGAGATCGAACGCCTTGCCGGTCGCGACATCCACGCCCGTCGGTATGTGGACACCGGCCCGCTGCTTGAGAAACC
>WJJA01000264.1 GCA_014729955.1 bacterium | reverse complement strand
TCAACCGATGGATCGCGTCGAAATGGGGCTCACCGCCCTCGATCTTGACGGCCTCGGCGCCCCCTTCCTTCACCAACCGCAGAGCGGACTCAATCGCCTGCTCTTTTGAAACCTGGTAGCTTCCAAAGGGCATGTCCGCCGCCAGCAGGGCGTTTTTGACACCGCGACTTGCATAGCGGGTGAGATACACCATCTCATCCAGGCTGATCGAAAGAGTATCCGGCTCTCCCGCGACGACCATGTTTGCAGAATCGCCGACGAGAATGATATCCACCCCCGCCTTGTCCTCCAGGCGTGCAAATGTGGCATCGTAGGCAGTCAGGGCAACGATTTTCTCGCCCTTCTGCTTCTTTTCCAACAGCTTGGGTACGGTAGTTTTCTGCTTTCCGACAGCCGGACGGCTCATCCCTATCGTCCTCCCAGAAGTGACGCTATCGCGAATGTACGGGGCAGGCTTCGCCATTGCCATGAAATCGGCAGGCTTCCTGTCGGCTCCGGTACTCCCGGTTCGACTACCGTACAATCGCCCGTGCGATCATCCCCCCACCCCAGACAGCACGCCCCTTGTACCAAACCACGGACTGGCCCGGAGTAACCGCCCGCTGCGGACTGCGAAAACGAATCTCAAGCCGACCGTTTTCGATGGGAAACGCCGTAGCGGGAACTCCCCTGTCGTTATAACGGATCTTTACCGTGCAGCGCTCGGGCTTCTTCGGTTCATCGAACGAAACCCAGTTCAGACTGTGTGCGATCAGACCGGGTCGAAACAATTCTTGATCTGCTCCTACGATCACCCGGTTGCTGTCCCGCTGGATTTCCGTTACATAATATGGCCCCTTGCCGTCGGAAATATTCAACCCTTTCCGCTGGCCGATGGTGTAGCTGAAGAAACCGCTGTGCATTCCCTTGTGCTCCCCTGCGGTGGTAACGATGTCGCCGGCACCGATTCGCTCGATCTCGTCCGGGTATAGCTCCCGAAGGTACTGGTCATAGGTATCCGGGATAAAACAGACCTCCTGGCTCTCGGACTTGTGGGCTGTTTTAAGCTCCAGGTCAGCGGCAATCCGGCGAATTTCGGTCTTTGTTTTATGTCCCAGGGGCAGAACGGTCTTCTCGAGAGCCTGCTTCGAGATTTCCCAGAGCGCGTAGCTCTGGTCTTTTGCGGGATCGTCTCCCTTTTCAAGCCGAACACCGTTGCGGCCGCGAACGATGTTGGCATAGTGTCCGGTGGCGATATAGTCGAAACCCATTTGTGCTGCACGAGGCAGAACCGCTCCCCACTTCACCTTCGAGTTACACCAGACACAGGGATTGGGAGTGATACCATCCAGGTACGCACGTTCATAAGGATGCACCACTCCATCCCGGAAGTCTTTCCGCAAGTCCAATACGTAGTGGGGAACACCGATTTGCGCACAGACGTGACGGGCATCGATCTGCTGGGAAATGTCGCAACAGCCCTGCTCACCACGGGGGTTGCGTGCTACGGTGTCATAGTCCCACAGCTGCAGGGTAATACCGATCACTTCGAAGCCCTGTTGCTGCAACAAAACGGCGGCGACCGAACTGTCGACGCCGCCGCTCATCAACACGGCTACCTTTTTACCTTTTATCTTCATATCCAAACAACAGTTAAAAGGCCATCGCCCGGAAACGGTTGACATGGCCGGACAGTTTCTCAATCACGTACGCGATGTCTTCTTCCGTCGTGCTGCGCCCAAGAGTCAGCCGGAGCGACGACTGTGCCGTCCGTTCGTCCAGCCCCAGCGCGAGCAGGACATGCGAAGGTTTGTCGCTGCCGGAGCTGCAGGCGGAACCGGTGGACACCGCGATGCCGTCCATGTCCAGGGACATCAGGAGTGACTCACCTTCCAAACCCGGAAACGCGATGTTCAAATTTGCGCCGAGTCGATTCTCCATGGAACCGTTCAACAGCACCTCACCTTCGATCTTTTCCTGCAATCCGCTCCACAACCGGTCTCGCAATTTGCCGAGACGATCGTTCTCGGTCTTCATCTCTTCGAAGCAAAGCTGCACAGCCTCGCCAAATCCCGCAATGCCCGGCATGTTTTCGGTACCGGTGCGCACACCTTTCTCCTGACCACCGCCTCTCGCAAAAGAGCGGAGATTCAACCCCTTGCGTACAAAGAGGGCGCCTACTCCTTTCGGACCGTAAATCTTATGGCTTGAACAGCTGAGGAGGTCCGCATGCACCGAACCGGCATCGATCGGCAGCTTTCCGAATGACTGCACCGCATCCGTATGGAACAGACTGCCGTAGTCTTGACATAACCTGCCGATAGTCTCAATCGGCTGAATGGTCCCAATCTCGTTGTTCACGTGCATCACACTGACCAGGGAAACCCCTTTCTTCAGCTCATGTTCCAATACGTCAAGATCGACAAAACCACCTTTGTCAATCGGCAGAAAGACGACATGAAACCCCTCTTTCTTGAGAAACTCTGCCGTCTTCAGCACCGCACTGTGTTCGAAGGCCGTGGTAACCAGCGTCTCCGATACACCTTTTTCCCGAGCGCGGTACATCACGCCGTAGAGTGCGAGGTTATCCGCCTCCGTTCCGCCGGACATGAAATAGACTTCTGCGGGCGTCGCATGCAGCATCTCCGCCACACGTTCACGAGCCTGCTCGAGAATCACCTTGGCTTCGCCGCCCCTGGTGTATTTGCTCGAAGGATTGCCCCAGTGCCGCAGCATGGTCTCATAGACCACATCGGCGACCCGTTTGTCTACGGGTGTCGTGGCGCTGTGGTCCATGTAAACTAACTGTTTATTCTGCTTATCACTCATCTCTTACCTCTGCTCCAGCCACCATCCCGAAAAGGCCTGAAAAGCCCTCGCCCGATGACTGATACGGTTCTTCTCTTCCAGTCCCATCTCGGCGAGCGTACGGCTCTCTCCTTCCGGGAGAAACACGGGATCGTACCCGAAACCGTCTTCACCGCGCGCCTCGGTCAGGATAGTGCCCTCGAGTACACCGTCGAAACGAAGTTCACGTTCGCCGTCCACATACGCAGCAACTGTTCGAAAACGAGCGCCTCGGCCATCCTCGGGCACGCCTGCCGTCTCCTGCAACAGCTTGCGAACATTGTCGGCGTACGTTGCTTCCGATCCGGCATAACGCGAAGAATATACTCCTGGACGGCCGTCCAGGGCATCCACTTCCAGGCCGGTATCATCTGCAACCGTCGGCAATCCGGATTGGGCAAATCCTTCGCGAGCTTTCAGCAGAGCATTTTCCCAAAGTGTCTCGCCCGTCTCTTCGATGTCATGGTCGAAGAATTCGTCCGGATGGTGCAGCTCGGTCTCCCCACCAAGCAATTCCGCGATCTCGCGTCGTTTATCCAGGTTGCGAGTCGACAACAGCAGCGGTCTGGGCACGTTCCCTCTTCTCCGATGAAGAAAAAGGGGTCTGAAGCTATGCCGAAGCGGCAGATCTTCACACCCCTTGTCGTCCTGCCGGGACTGCATCACCCGGCGTTCCTTTCAAACTTACACGGAATAAACTTCACTCTCCGTGGATGCCGAAACATCCATCATCACCGCGCGATAGCGGTACACACCGGGCTTGCCCGGGACTTCCACAGGCTTGTACACCTGCACGGTGGTGATTTCTTCACCTTTTTCGTTTACACGTTTGCTGGCGTCTTTACCCTTCGCGAGCTTGGCGGTAAACGTCTTTCCCTTGGCCATCATATACCTCGTGCTAACGGTTTCAATCGCAACGGACGTGGAATATATGGGACGTCACTGTCTGAACACAAGATCTCCTGCAGAAATTGCTCTAACGCGGATTGCCCGTG
>WJJA01000263.1 GCA_014729955.1 bacterium | reverse complement strand
GCCATACCGCGAATCCTTCGCAACAAAGCAGATGACGCAGTTGGGACCGCCCGAAGGGGGAATGAATAGATGAGATTGGCCTGGACACAATCTGTGTCAGAGAAAACCTGTACAGCGTGACATTATCTTATTGTTAATATATCTTTTAGAAAAGAATGTTCTCTCCATTCATGAAATATTCGGGCTAGTGCTGACATAAAACCAGTTGACTCGTTCAGCCGTCAGGTCACATGCACGATACAATCGTGCGCAGACCTGACGGAACCATGTTGGGGTATTGTCGGACGTTGTGTCGGGTCTTGGCTCGCGCCATCAGGGCGTGACCTGACATCAAGCACGAGCCGTACCGGCACAATCGTCCGAACGTGTGAAACCCGACCGGCGGAAGGAACGCCGGTCGGGTTTCTGTTTGCAGAGCGGTTGAGATGACGTTCCGGTTCAGAGGATCGGGTCAGCTATGAGGTATTTGTATTGTTTGCTGAAGGAGAACATGTCTCATCACAGGAATCCGGTATGATGCGTACCTTCTCTCACTCCCGGTCGTGTTTGTACATTGCGTAGTAAACCGGTGTATCAGGACCGGACCGGCAACGACCTCAACACAATCCCCGGAGGACTTGATTGATGAAACGCTTCGCGGCGTGGGTACTTGTAACGGTTGCGGTAACGGCGATGGGATGGCTGATGTCGGGATGCGGACAGACAGATGAAGAGACCGGTGCGGGTTGGTTTGAGGGGCATCCGATGTACGAGATCTATCCGCGAGCGTTCACTTCTCCGGGCACGTTCCGGGCAATGGAAGCAAAGTTGCCGGAGATCAAGGGGCTCGGGGCGCGTATTGTTTGGCTGATGCCGATTCACCCGATCGGCGAAGTCGGACGCAAGGGCACCGCCGGCAGCCCGTACAGCGTGCGCGACTATTACTAGGTCAATCCGGAGTACTGCACAAAAGAGGATCTGAAATCGCTGATCGAAACCGCCCACGACCACGGCATGGCTGTAATCCTCGACGTTGTGCTGAACCACACCTCGAACGATCACCCGATGATGAAACAACACCCGGACTGGTGGATGCGGGACGGAGAGGGCAACCTCACTCGGGAGACGGAAGAATGGTCCGATGTGGCTGACTGGAACTATGAAAACCCCGAAGTGCGTGAATACCTGCGTGAGGTGCTGCTCTACTGGGCAAACGAGTTTGAAGTGGACGGCTTCCGTTGCGATGCCGCCGACCGGATCCCGATCGGGTTCTGGCGTGAAACGGTAAAAGCGCTAAGGGATGTGAAGCCCGGGTTGTACATGCTTGCGGAGGGGCAGAATCCGCGATTGATCGAAGCCGGCTTCGACTCCGATTACGATACGGCGCTGTATGATCGTCTGCGTGACTATGCGCGCGGCGAGGGCACGCTGGACGGGGTACGTCATGCGGTGCTGCGGTACGATTCGCTGTACCCCGCGGACGCCCGCCCGTTGCGCTTCATTGAAAACCACGACCAGGTTCGTGCAGCGAGCGATGAGGCGTTCGGCAACCCAGGCTACCGTCCCTTCGCAGCGCTGATCTTCACCCTGCCGGGGCAGCCGATGCTGTACAACGGGCAGGAGACCGGCACGACACTGCAACCGTCGCTGTTCGAGAAAGAGCCGATCGATTGGCTCAACCAGGACCTCAACGTGCTCGGCACCTACCGTGCCCTCTGCAGCCTGCGAAACGTGAGTGAAACCCTTCAGCACGGCGGCCTGTCGATGCTTTCGGTCGAACCAGGGGATCGGGTTACCGCCTTCACACGTTCTTACCGGGATGATTCCCTGCTGGTCGCGATCAATTTCGATTCGGTTGAAGTCACCTCCCGTCTGCAGGCGAAATACTGGAGCCGGGGGAAGTGGGCGGTGCTTTCTCACAGCTTCGATGATACACTGAACACGGTGCTGATCGAAAACGGGGCGCTGAAACTGCCTCCGCTGGGGTGGCTGGTGATGCGCCGGTTGAAGTAGATGGGTATGTGCGGAGCGACGCTCCTCATATTCATGACAGAATCGGCAGTGAAGCTTGCTGTTCTGATAGAGCGAAGAAGATGCATCTTTGCTTGCCGGCAAAGTCGGAACGATTCATATCAACTTACCGGTAATGCAAGAGCAGTACATCTTGCTTTTCATATTGAGTGGGGCAGGCCTCCGTGCCTGCCGCGACAAGATTTTCTGATGGAGTTTGCCCGGCATCCCGGCGCCGGCAGGCTGAAAGAAGTCTTTGCTATGGTCCGCATCAGCAGGGGGCGACCGAACCGTGCGCGAGAACGACAATCCTAGGGGGACTGAACGGGATCATAGACCCATCTTCACGGTGGCGTTCCTGCTGTTACTCCATGTCGGCGTTCCCTTTTCTCTTCTCGCGCAACCGCTCCTCAACGAGGTCATGTACAATCCTGCCGGATCGGAGTACGCAACCGAGTACGTCGAACTGTTGAATCCCGATGACCAGTCAGTGGACCTGAACGGCTGGCTGATCTCTGACGGCACCGCCGCAGACACCCTCGTACCGCTGATCCCGGAAGGCGGTCTGACCCTCCCCGCCGGAGGGTATGCCTTGATACTTGACCCGGATTACCTTGCAGACGGCGAAGGTCTGTACGATGCACAGATCCCGCCTGACGCTCTGCTTTTGACCGTACCGGACGCCGCGATCGCTTCCGGCGGCCTGTCCAACAGTACGGCGGAGATGGTCAGTCTGCTTGCACCGGACGGCTCCGTTGTCTCGGCACGCACCTACCTGTTGGGGGCGGGGCAGGGGATCAGCGAAGAACGTGTCCGGCCCGATGATGGTGATGACGACGACAACTGGCGCTTCTCCACTCCCGGCGGCACACCCGGGTACCGCAACAGTGTTACGCCGCCGCCGGTGGATGAAGGTGTCGAGATCGTCAGGCTGCAGGTTGTGCAGGACACGGATTCCCTCAGCAGTTCGGGACTCGCCTGGGAGCTTGCTGTTTTCAATCGCGGGGATCAGGCTTCCGGGGGAAACCGTCTGCAAATCGGTCTGTCGGAGGACGACTCCTGGGAAACGTATGACGTTCCGTCCCTTGCGTTCGGCGACAGCGTAGTCTTCACCGAAACCGTCACCGGCATTGTGCTCGGCGGTTCCTATACCTTCATCGCACGCCTGGACCGGGGAGACGATAACCCTTCCAACGACGCGGACACCGCATCGGTGCTGCTGCCGTTTCTCCCGGGCAGTGTTCAGGTCAGCGAGATCATGGCCGACCCGCCTGACGAGCGTCCGGTTGAATGGGTTGAACTGTATGCGCGAAACCGGGATTTCAGTGACATCGACCTGCAGGACTGGACCCTTGTAGACGCCGCCGGCACAGAAGGCCGGATTGCAGCCCCGCTGTTGCCCGTGCACGGCTCATACCTGGTGCTGTCCGCCGACAGCCTGCCGGTTTTGGAAGGGGAACTGCCGATCCCCCGTGCACCGGCCACCTCCCCGCCGAACCTGAACAACGCCGGCGACTCGCTGCTGCTGCTCGATCCCACCGGGCGGCTGATCGACGCAGTCGTCTACCATGACGCTCCCACCGGTCACAGCATGTACCGTACACGCTGGAGTGCACCGCCGTTGCCGTACGACTGGCTGCCGACCATCGGTCCGTCAAGCTCGACGCCGGGCCGTGCCCCCGTCAGCGGTCTTGCTGACGATTCGGCCGGCGTTGAAGCAAGGGGAACGGTTACCGTCGAGCCGAACCCGATTCACCCGGTGGAAGGCACCGTGTTTCATTTCGAGTTTCCGGCAGACCAGGTGAGTGTTACCCTGCGTCTCTTCGATGTGAACGGCCGCGAACTGGGCACGCTGCTGGACAGCCGCCCCTTTCCCGGCCGTTCACGGTTCCTCTGGGACGGCCGTACCGGGGTGAGGCGCGCATTGCCGGCGGGGGTCTATGTCTGGCTGCTGCATGCCGATGCCGACAACGGTGAAGGTTCCTGGAAACGGAAAGGCACGGTGGTCAGTCCGGGATTGTAGCCGCGAGGGCGCACCCGACCGTCTCAACCAACAGACCGCACGATAATCCCTTGTGGACCGTGTCACATGAATCGAGCCGCGTCTCTTGCCCCTTTCACACGGCAGGCCTACTTTACAATATCGTTCGTCAACCCGGTATGCCTTGATTCGCTCAAAGGACATGTCCCATGCGCCCGCACCGTTTTCTCCCGCTCGTTCTGGTTGCCTTCCTGTTCGCTCTTGCTTCGTATTTCGATCATCCCTTCTCCGGGTCCGACCCGGTCGTCAACACCGGTCCGGCAAAGCAGGTCGGGGAGGATCTGCGGGAACGACCGCCCAAGGTTCCTGCCGAATTCTTCATGAGGCAGCGTCTCGGGCAGAACCTGCAGGCTCTGGATCATGAAAAGGTGCAGCGCGCAAAGGAAGCGGTGCTGTCGTTGCCGCGCTCTTCCGAACTGGACGAACCCTGGACCTTCGAAGGTCCGACGAACATCGGCGGCCGTATCACGGCAATTGCGGTGCATCCGGACTATCCTGATACCGTCTATGCCGGCGCGGCCCTGGGCGGTGTGCTCGCTTCCTACGACGGCGGCGAAATCTTTGAACCGATCTTCAACGAATACCAGAACCTTTCCATCGGTGCCATGGCAGTGGACCCGAACGACCACCTGAAGCTCTGGGTCGGTACCGGTGAAGCGAACTCCTCGGGCGATTCCTACGAAGGCTACGGCATCTTCCTGACAGAGGACGGCGGAGAAAGCTGGGAACTGAAGGGGCTGGAAGCTTCCGCCCATATCGGGAAGATCGCCATCGATCCATCCGACACTGACCGCATCTTCGTCGCGGCTGCCGGCAAGCTGTTCGGCACCAATTCGGAACGCGGGGTGTACCGCACCACGGACGGCGGCGACTCTTGGGAACGTGTGCTGTTCGTGAACGATTCCACCGGGTGCATCGATGTCGCGGTCGATCCGGACCGTCCTGACACGGTCTACGCGGCGATGTGGGAACGTGTTCGCCGCCCGTGGGAACGTCGTGCCGGCGGTGAGGCGAGCGGCATCTACCGCAGCACCGACGGGGGAGACAGCTGGGAAGAGCTGACCGACGGCCTGCCGGACGGCGACGACATCGGCCGTATCGGGCTTGCGGTCGCACCATCGGACCCCGACCGTGTCTACGCCTTCTACTGCGATCACCCGGGCTACTTCATCGATGTGTACCGGTCCGACGACAACGGTGAGTCGTGGAGCGCGATGAATGTGCCATCGTGGATCGGGAACAACATCTGCAGCAGCTTCGGCTGGTATTTCGGGCAGATCCGTGTCGCACCGGACAACGAGAACGAGGTGTACATCCTCGGCGTCAACATGGCAAAGTCGTTCAACGGCGGCAGCACCTGGAACTACGTCTTCGACGATGCGCATGTGGACCATCACGATCTCTGGATCAACCCGAACAACCCGGATGACGTCATTTCCGGCCATGACGGCGGAGTGAACCGTTCGACCAACGGCGGCAGCAGCTCGGACCGCTTCACGTCCCTGCCGGTGACACAGTATTACGCCATCAGCATCGATCCGCACAATCCCGACCACCTCTACGGCGGCACGCAGGACAACGGCACGATGCGCCGCACCGACGACCAGGTCGACAACTACGATCATATTTACGGGGGGGACGGTTTCTATACCTGGGTGAACTGGTCCCATTCGAATGTGGTCACCGCCTGCTACCAGTGGGGCGGGCTCGGGATCAGCTACAACGGCGGCAACTACTTTAACGGGGTGGGTGCATTCAGCAATGACCGCACCAACTGGATGACCCCCTACATTTTCGACCCGCACAACCCGGACGTGATGTGGCTGGGCACGAATCGTGTCTGGCGCGGCGACACCTTTGACGATGACAACTGGGATCCGGTTTCCGCCGATTTGACCGGCGGCCCCGGCCCGACCGGCTACACCTACGGCACCATCACCACGATTGACGTTTCCCCCGCGGACAGCAATGTGATCTGGGTCGGCACCGACGATGCACGAGTGTGGCTCTCCCAGGATCGCGGCGACACCTGGGACCGTGTCGGCACCGACGATCTGCCGGAGCTGTGGGTGACACGAGTGGTCCCGCACCCTGATTCCGCCTCGGTTGTCTACGTGACTTTCTCGGGGTATGAAGAGGGCGACCTGACCCCGCATATCCGGCGCAGCGACGACTACGGCGATAGCTGGAGCAATCCGGTAAACGACATCCCTCCGGGCACACCGGTGAACGACCTGATCATCGATCCGCAACGGACGAGCGACCTCTACGCCGGCACGGACTGGGGTGTGCTGGTCAGCACCAACCACGGCGCCGAGTGGAGCCAACTGGGCACCGGGCTGCCGTCCAGCGCTGTCTTCGACCTGGATTTCCACCCGGAGTCACGCGAACTGGTCGCGGGCACGCACGGCCGCTCGATGTGGAGCTACCAGCTTGAGGACCAATCCGGGGATCCGCCGACTTCGTTTGCGTTGCTGATGCCCGAGGACAGTGTTGCCATCGCGCCGGACACTCTCGGCACCCTCACCTTTACCTGGCAGGAATCGTTTGATCCTGACCCGGGGGCAAACGTACGGTACCATTTCTTCCTTACCATGGCGTTCAACAGCTTCTCCTTCGAGCTCGATTCCACGGGGTTGACGGATACGACCTTCCGTGTGGACCTGCTCGATGAGCTGCCGGTGGAAACCTGGTCGGACACCCTTGCCGGTGTGTGGCTCATCGAAGCAATCTCGCAGGGCGACACCACGGTCTGCGATACACCGTTCGTGTTTTTCCTGCTGCCGAATATGACGTCGGTGGAGGAAGAAACGAGCGCGAATCCAACTACGTTCGCCGTCGAAAAAGCCTGGCCGAACCCGTTTAACGACGCCGTACAAATCCGTGTCGCTCTGCCTGAATCTTCGACCCTGCAGGTGCGGGTGTACGATATCGCCGGCCGAGAGGTCGCCGACCTGTCGCCCGGGGCAATGCGCGCCGGCCGTCACGATCTGACCTGGAAACCGCATGGATTGTCGTCCGGGGTCTACTTCATGCAGGTACGTACCGCCTCGGGCAACGTCGCCGTACAGAAGGTGGGGTACGTGAAATAGGGATACTCCGATGAGTGATTGGGTGGTCGGCCGCGACACCGCCGTTCTTCAAGAGGACGGCATGGGGGCGCAGGGTTATTGACACGAGCGCAAACCAACTCAGACGTCGAACAGACACAAGCAGCCCACTGCTGATACAGCGCCGTTCGGCCTGTTGTCCACGCCGATCCTGCTCAATTCACACCCCCGATCCCGGAAGGCAAAGTATATACGCCACCAGTCCGGGTGGTTCATATGAACCACCCGGCTCATTTGAGCCGGCCTAACACAACCAATCGGTGGATATGAACCATAGAATACATATATTTAGAGCGGACAAAATAGAAGAATTATCCGATTAGAGGCAATTTGGCATTCCCTTTGAACACCGCATCGATATAGGGCTCGGCCTGTCCTGCCACTCGTTGGAAGTCTTTCTTGTTGTGAACAATGCGGTTCTCCTGTCCCGTTCCGGCATATCCTTTGCCTTTTCCCGGTATGACAGCCGTACCGTCCGGGTGCCATCCTATACACGGCACGGTTTTCAATAAAGTGGAAGAATACGCTTGGAGGAGCGGAAAGGAGTAGGGTATGAACTGGCAAAACATGCGACTGAAGCAGAAAATCGTCGGGCTGGCGGTGGCTTCCTCGATCATCCCTGTGATTGCTCTGCTGATCATCACGATGGTTCAGAAGGCAAATACCAGCAATGACGTCGGAAAGCAGGTCGATCAGCTGGGACGTGAAAACCTCGCACAGATCGCCAAAGATGTGCACGGCATGTGCGAATCAGCCAACGAGTTGTTGTTGGCGCAAACGGAGCAAAACCTTGCGGTAGCGCGTCATGTCCTCGACCATGCAGGAGGGGCGGACACACGGTCCGGTCGTGAACGCTGGACCGCGGTGAACCAGTATACCAAGGCTGAAGATCATGTCTATCTGCCGAACTTCCATGCCGGATCGCGTCAGATCACTCCAAACGCGAGTTTCAATCGCAGTACACCGGTGGTGGATGAAGTGATGGAACTGACCGGTGCCACCTGCACGATTTTCCAGCGGATGAATGATGACGGAGACATGCTGCGAATCGCCACCAATGTGAAGAAAACCGACGGTGAACGTGCGATTGGCACGTATATCCCCGCACGCAACCCGGACGGCCGTCCCAACCCGGTGATTTCGACGGTGATGAACGGCGAGACCTACAACGGTCGTGCCTACGTTGTGAACCAGTGGTATGTCACCGCCTATGAACCGCTCAGGGACCGCCGCGGAGATATCATAGGCATGTTGTACGTGGGGGTACCGCTTCGTTCGGTGCAGGCGTTGCGTGAAGCTGTGATGGATATCTCCGTGGGTGAAGACGGCTACGTGTTCGTCCTCGGCGGCAAGGGGGACCATCGCGGGAGCTACATCATTTCGAAGAATGGATCTCGTGACGGCGAAACCATCTGGGGCGCGACGGACCAGGACGGCAACTACTTTATCCAGGAGATGGTCGGAAAGGCGACACTGCTGGAAAGCAACAGCGTAGACTACCACAGCTACATGTTCGAGGGGCGAGAGAAAATCGCCGCTTTGACCTATTATGGACCGTGGGACTGGGTGATCGGCGCGGGTGCCTACGCGGACGATTTCCGCGCGGCCCAGGAGCAGGTGAACGCTTCCCTGACCACTCTCATCGTGATCGCGGCGGTTGGAGGTGTGATCATTGCCGTGGCATTGAGCTTCCTCGGTGTGACGATTGGTCGCAGGATTGCCGAGCCGATCGTACGCGCCAAGGAAATCGCACAGGAAATCGCCCGGGGCGACATGAACGCCGAACTCGAAGTGACCTCTCGCGACGAAGTCGGTGAACTGGCCGAAGCCTTCCAGGATATGACCTCTTCCCTGAAGGCCAAATCCAACGCGGCGCGTCAGATCTCCCGGGGCAATCTCAGTGTGGATATTGACATCGCCTCGTCCAAGGATGAATTGGGTGAATCGCTGCAGGCTGTGCGTGAAAGCCTGCAGACCATGTCGAAGGAAGCACAGGTCCTTGTAAATGCCGCAGTGGAGGGGCATCTGCACACTCGTGCGGATGAACAGCACTTCGAGGGTGAATACCGCAGGATCGTAGCAGGAGTAAACAGTGTGATCGACACCCTCGTCGGCCACATCGATGCGGTGCCGGCGCCGGTGATGATCATCGACACCGACTTCGGTATTCGTTATCTGAATGAGGCCGGCGCGAAGGCCGGCGGCAAGACGCCTGATCAACTGCGCGGCACGAAGTGCTATGATTTCTTCAAAACATCCGACTGCAACACGGACAATTGCGCGTGCGGGCGTGCGATGAAAACCGGTCGTACGGAGTCGAGCGAAACCGACGCGCACCCCGGCGGCCTGGACCTTGAAATCGCATACACCGGCGGGCCGGTGCGTGACCTTGACAACAACATCATCGGTGCGCTGGAAATCGTTGCCGACCAGACCGCAGTAAAGAAGGCGCAGAAGAAAGCCTCCAAAATCGCCGACTTTCAAGCCAATGAGGTTGAGAAGATTTCCGGAACGCTGGAGCGCATGGCGGAAGGCGACCTCACGGTGGAGTATGAAATCGCCGAAGCGGACGAAGACACCCATGAGACGCGACAGTCCTTCAAGGGCATTGAAAAAGGTCTGAGCCGTACGTTGGACGGTTTGAACGATCTGCTTGGGCAGGTCGCGATTGCGGTCGAACAGGTCAACAGCGGCTCACACCAGGTGTCGGATTCCTCCCAGTCGTTGTCCCAGGGTGCCACCGAACAGGCGTCCTCTCTGGAAGAGGTCAACGCCAGCATGAGCGAGATGGCCGCCCAGGTCGAACAGAACGCCGGTAACGCCGATGAAGCGAGTAAGATTTCGAATCATGCGTCCGAATCGGCTGAACGGGGCAACGGTAGAATGAAAGAGATGCAGGAGGCGATGAGCGACATCAGCGAATCGTCCGGCGAGATCTCCAAGATCATCAAAGTGATTGACGAAATCGCCTTCCAGACCAACCTGCTGGCTTTGAACGCCGCAGTGGAAGCGGCGCGTGCAGGTGTGCACGGCAAGGGTTTCGCGGTGGTCGCCGAAGAAGTGCGCAACCTCGCCCAGCGTTCCGCCAAAGCCGCCAGGGAGACCACCGAACTGATCGAGGGATCGCTGACACGTGTCGAAAAAGGCACGGAAATCGCCGATGCCACGTCGGCTGCCCTGCAGGAGATCGTGGAAGGTATCCGGAAAGCCTCCGACCTGGTGGGCGAAATCGCCGGTGCGTCAAAGGAACAGGCGGCCGGGATCAAGCAGGTGAACGACGCCTTGAGCCAGGTGGATGAAGTCACCCAGGCGAATACCTCCAACGCTGAGGAGAGCGCCGCGGCGGCAGAAGAACTCTCCGGCCAGGCGAGCCGGCTGACCGAGATGATCCAGCGCTTCAGCCTTCGCAGCGGCGCAACCGCGAAAGCGGCGAGTACAACACTGCAATCCGACGTTTCTTCCGGGTGGAGTGACGGCAACGGCAGGGCTGCCGCACCGAAAAAGGCAAAAGCCCTCGCCGGCGCAACCGGCGGTACCACCAACGACAAAGCCGGCCATGAAGTTGAACCAGAAGACGTGATCAACCTGGATGATGACGACTTCGGAGAATTCTAAACCGGTGGGACGGTCCTGAGCGGTTTCGCTCTTACCGCGGTACGTTCTCCTTTCGGACGTCTCGTGGTATCCTCCAAGCGAACACCCCTGCCTGTTGCGGGCAGGGGTGTTTTGCCTGGTGGTCACAGCGAACCCTTCGACGGGGCGAACGCTTGCCCGTATGATCGAGTTAAAACCGACCCGATGGACAGGAAACGAGAGCTACTTCTGTACCGTGCCTCATATCGATCAATCCTATGCCTGGAAGCGATTCAAGGTTCACATGCCCACCGTCTCATCACACATCCTTTGGAACGGTTAAAACCCGGCAAGGTTCAACAGGCGGCCTCGAAGGCTGTTTGCTTAGCCCGAATATTTCATGAATGGAGAGAGTATTCTTTTCTAGCCCGGATATTTCACGAGTCCCAACTGCGTCATCAGCTTTGTTGCGAAGGATTCGCGGTATGGCACATACAGCTTCATTCTTCGCGCCTCACATCTGACGCAGTTTGAACTCGTGAAAGACTCGAGTTAGAGTCGAACGTATTAAAATTCAAATATAGTACAATCAGTATGTTAGGATGGTCTGATAATCCAGGTGTCGGTAAAAAGGCCCGAACTTCCCCACGAACGGTGTTGTCAACCCCGGTCCGTCTGAATCCGATTCAGTTCATGCAGCTTTCTTGCATGCTTGTTATCCCATGCCTACTTTTTCAAGTGAGAATCGCATCGGGGAGCGGGATTGTATGGCAATGGAACGAAACAGCTCATGCGTATACAAATCATTCAATCAGACCATCCTGCCGTTCGTCCTTCTTGGTGTGTTTGCTTCCTGTTACCATCCATCGGGAGTGTATGCGTTTCAGGACATCCTTCCACGCAGCGCACGCGCACTCGGCACGGGCGCAACCCTGGCAGCTTCGCCGTATGATCCCGCATCGCGCCTTGCCAACCCTGCCGCCGGTACATGGATCAAAGACTGGGGCGCGACCATCCAGTATGCCCGGCAATGGGGCCTGCCCGAGCTGGACCGTTTCCAGGGCTCTGTGCTTGGGCGTAGGGGTCCCTGGGTCGGGGGTCTGCAGGCGATCGGGTTCGGAAAAGGCGTGTACGAAGAGCGGACGGCCGGAGCAAGCATCAGTCGGCAATGGCAGGGATCGTACAGTGTCGGTGCAGCACTCAACCTGCAACATCTTCACATCGACGAGTACATGGATGAATGGGGGCTTGGGGCTGCCTTCGGAGTACTGGTGCACGGCAAACCCGGTGCGGCGGCTGTGGTGGTGGAAAACATCGCAACAACCGGGTTGACCGGTGACCATGTGCGACCGAACCTGAGATTCCGTCTCGCCGGCAAGAAACCGCTGCTTAAACGCCTGCACCTGCACATGGAATGGGAAATCGAAGAGCACCTCTCCGGTACCGTACGCATCGGTCTGGAATCGCAGCTGCCGAACGGCATCCGTCTGTCGGCGGGATACGCGGACGCTTCCGGCCGGTTCTTTGTGGGGCTCGGCTTTCTTTATCGCAGCCTTCGTGTCGACGCCGGCAACGATTACCACCCGGACCTCGGCTGGTCGCATGCCTACGGCATCACCCGCACCGGACCGGCAGATCCCGACACCGCACCATGAAGGGGACGGTGGGGCTGCTGCTGTCGGGTCTGGCGTTGTTGTTGTACGGTCCGGCACTGCCGGTTCACGCCGACGGGATCGTGCCGGATTCGCTGATCGCGCTCCTCGAAGGCGAATCCCTCGACGCGGCTTCGTTCTTGTACGAACGGCTGACCCTGTGGTACGAACCAGACGGGGACGCCGGTGGTGCAACGAATGCCGTCCGGCCGGACACAACGGTTCAATCCGGACGTCTGCTGCTGCAGACGACAGCGCAAGGCACGCCGGGTACCCGCCGTCCCGCAACCTTCACACGGTTCTACCTTGCCAACCCTCGATACGAGGCCGGCGGCATGATCCATCGCAGCAGAGGTGAGACCGCAGTCACCGATCTATGGCGCGCCTATGCCGTCGTGAAACAGCCGTCTCTGAAAATTACAGCAGGCGATATCGGTGTGAATGCCGGCCATGGATGGACCGTCGCTACCCGACCGGCGATGCCGTACGGATGGCGGATTCCAGGCGACCGACTGCAGTCTGAGGGTCGATTGTACGGGCGACTAAGTCGTGAAGAGGGCCGCGGTTGGAAAGGCGCGGGGGTCGCATGGCGGAAACGGCGTTTCGCACTGGACGCCTGGGCGGGAATAGGTGCCTGCGATGCGCGCACGACCGAGGACGGCACCCTGCTGTATGCGTCCCAGGGCGATCACACGGGACCGGCCCGTGACAGGATCTATGAAGCACTGTACGGTATGGTTGTATCCTACCGGGGGACCCATCTCTCTGTCGATGTGCCCGCCTGGTGGAACCGCTGGTCGGACCGGCCGGCGACAGAGGGGCAACCTTCACGTTTTGACGGGATGACCGTTCAAAACCGTGCGGTCGGCACCGCGCTTTCCTGGCAGCGCGACGAGATGACAGTTGAATCCGAGGTCGCACTGCATGAACGGGGACGGTGGGGAGGCGAACTGGACGGCAGTGTGCGGGGGGAGGACTGGCGTGCAAGCGTCGGCGCTTTTTCCGCCGACAAGCATTTTCCCTCGCTGCACGCCAGGCCCTTTCTGCCGTTCGGCAGCGATCCCGCCGGTCGTGCCGGACTCACCGGCGAGTTTGAAACAGGCACCACCGGCAAGACTGTCGGACTCTTATGGGCACAGGATTGGACCAATGCAACGCAGAACACGGATGAACCGGGGCAACGGAGACGATCCGGGCGTGTGTACCTGCGCTATGAACCAAGTCGGGACCGGTCGGTCGAGGTCCGAATCGAAACGCGCAGTGAGATGAACGGCGGGGAAGAGGAGTGGAGATCAGGTGTTACCGTTATCGGGCGTGTTCAAGTCGATCCGCGGTCATCGCTCCAGGTTCGGACCCAGGCGGTGACGGCTACCGGCCGCGCTACGGGATATGCTTTTGCCGGGAAGTGGATGGAACAGATCGGACGCCGGTGGCAGTACAGCCTTGTGACAGGGTATGCGATGGTGCCGAACGGTCATCCCGGCGTAACACTGCCTGCGCCGTACACGCCCGGCACGTTTCCGGTGCGACGAGCGACCACGACCGGCTTGAAACTCGCATTGAAGGTAAGCTGGAAACCGATCCAGGGGCTTCGTGCCTGGGGCATGCTGCAAACGGACAGCTATGATGAACTGACGCTTGTCGAGGACCCTTCGCTGCAGGAGCGTTCCATGCTGCTGCACCTTGGTTTGAGTCTGCGCAGCGATTTCCCGGCGGTAGTGTCCAAATGAGGCATCGAGGGTTGTCGATCAGGCAACCACAATCACGGGAAAACGTCCCTACTTCTCGTGATTATCCGCGCGCATGCGGTCAAACCGTTCGGTCGAGACTTCCTGCAGGTTGCCCGCCGTGTCTTCGTACAGCACGAGGGCTTCGATGTCTTCCTTGTCCCACAGCATGTCCAGGCCTTGATCGGGTCCATCGATGAAAATCGCCGTGGCATACGCATCCGCGCGGGCGCAGGTGGGTGCGGTCACGGTCACACTGACGGACTTACGACCGGGATAGCCGGTGACCGGGTCGAGGATATGATGGTAGCGTGTCTCTCCGATACGGAAGAAGCGTTCATAGTCGCCGGATGTCGCGACAGCCCCACTGTCGATTTCGATCGTAGTGTACCATTCGTCGAGGCTGCGCGGGTTTCGTACCGCGACACGCCAGGGATCGCCGCCGGGCTTGGTCCCGAACGCCCTCAAATCGCCCCCCGCCTCAACGATACCTGCCGCGACGCCCCACTCGCGAAGCACCACGACCGCACGATCCACCGCATAGCCTTTCGCTACCCCGCCCAGATCCAGCGCCGCGCCTTTCGGTTCCAGGTACACCGCCCCGCTGTCCAGGTCGGCGAATTGTGTCCGGTCGACCAGTTCAACGGCTTCTTCGATACGCCAATCCTGCGGCAGACGCATCGAGTCGGTTTCAAATCCCCACAGCTTCATCAACGGTCCCATGTCCGGCCGAAACGCCCAACCGGTTTCATTGGCCAAATCGTAGGCCGAGTGAATCAATGCCACAAGCTCGGTATTGACGTAAGCGGTGTCACGACCGGCACGGACATTGATCTTCTCCAGGTCCTCCCACTTTGCCATGTAGTGGATGCGGTCAATTTCCAGGAACGCCGCGTTGATTGCGTCATAGGTCTTCGCCGGGTCCATCCCTTTGGACCGTTTGTGGATCGTGATGGTCACCGATGTGCCGAGGGTGAACTTGGTTTCGCTCGCGGGTAACGGCACAAAGACCGAGCATCCCGACAGGGCGAACAGGGGAAGCATTGCGGCGAAAAGCAGCATCTTCAGGGTGGGGGCAGGCAGGAGGTTCTGAGACTTTCGTACAGTTGTCAATGGCATGGAAATACGTCTCCGGACACAGGTTCAGCGGTCACGTGTCGCGGCGACCATCGCGAAATCTTTCAGGTGCTGACGGTACACGCTGTCGGGCAGGCTGTCGAGCGCTTCACCGGCCTTGACCGCATAATCGACTGCCACATCCCTGGCATATTCGATCCCGCCTTTTTCATGGATCAACGCCACAATAGCCGACAGATCGATGGTCTTGCCCTTCTTGCCGAGCCGTTTGGATTTCTTTAGCTTGGCCAGGACCTGTTTGCGTTGCGACGGCTTGACCTGTTCGAGCGCATGGATCAGCGGCAGTGTCATTTTCGCCTGCCCCAGGTCGAGCCCGCGCGGCTTGCCGATGGACGGCCCGCCCGATCCCAGGTCGAGCATGTCATCCCGGATCTGGAACGCCACGCCCGTTAACTCGCCGTACTTGCGCAACGGTTCGACAAACTCATCGCCCATGCGCATCGACAGTGGGCCCATCTGGCAGGCGGCGCTGATCAGGGATGCCGTCTTGTCCGCCACCATCTCGAAGTAGGCGTTCTTGTCAATGTTCAGCTTCCGTGTCCCGATCGCCTCCAGCAGCTCGCCCCGGCTCAAACGATAGGCGCAGTCGCTGAACAGATCCAGCACACGGAAGTCGCGCTGGGCCAGCATCCCGCTCAGCGAACGTGACAGCATGAAATCGCCGAACAGCACCGCGATCTTGTTGTTGTACACCAGGCTGATGGTCTTGCGTCCGCGCCGCTCGGCGGCCTGGTCGACCACGTCGTCATGCACCAGCGTGGCGGTATGCAGCATCTCGACGACCAGTGCGGCGATCAGGGTCTTCTCCGACAGTGCGCCGTGCGCCCCGCAGGCGCGTGCGGAAAGCAGCGTCAGCATCGGACGCACCCCTTTGCCCCGCGAACGCAGCAGGTAGGCCGCTACCTCGTCGATCACAAGCACACCGCTGCGCAATGCCTCCTTGTAGCCGCGGTAGAATTCCTTCATATCATCGGCGACGGATTGGCGAATCTCTTTCAGCTTCGCCTTGCCGTTGATACGGGTGTGATCTTCGATGGCTTTCGCGTCGATCAGCGGTTCAGCTCCTTGGTCGCACGTGCCAGGTCGCGTTTCGCGTCACGCTCCGCAATCGCCTGGCGCTTGTCGTATTGCCGTTTGCCCTCCGCG
>WJJA01000262.1 GCA_014729955.1 bacterium | reverse complement strand
GGTACGTAACCTGCAGGCAGTCGGGACCCTTTTGGGAGAACGATTCGTCTACCATCCGGACCTTTGGGGTGTTATGCTCAATGCCCTGGATGCGTTCACGTTGTTGATTCTGCCGGGGAAGTTGCCTGTTGCCTTTCGGGCCGTTGTGGTTGGTGCCGTGATTCTTGCCGCGTTTGTACTGGTCTACAGTCATGAGCAGAACAATGCATCTCAAAGCCGTACCTGGCGGGCCATTGCACTCTATTTCTTCTTCTATACGGCCATGCTGGTGTACGCCGGACGCTTGATCACAGACACCTTGAGCCCGCGCTTCACGGTGCCGCTTTACCCGTTTCTGCTGTTGCTGCTTGCATCGGCCGGTCAAACGATCGAATCATACTGCAAATCATGGAGGATTTGGTGTAACAGGGCAGTGGTGATCGTCGCATTGGTCTGGTTGTTGTACCCTGCCTCGCTCTCGGCGGACCGGATGGTGCGTTGGACGTCGGAAGACCATTCCGGGCTGATGAGCGAACCATGGCGCACATCCGAAGCAGCGGCGGCGGCGACGGATCGAATCGATGACCTGCGGCGGGTTGCGACCAATTTCCCGGAATGGTTTTATCTGCATGAACAAGTTCCTACCTTAAATCTGCGTAAATTTGCATCGTACAGCGTGCTGTCGGACTCGATGCGGGCGAGAGGGGTACAGTTGATCGTACTGTTCGATGTGGACAATATTCGGCTGGTTGTTCGTGATTCCGTGACAGCGCTGGATACAGTGATCGTGGTATCGGATGGTGTGTTGTACAAACCTCCTCAATGGAAAGGCCGGTAGTATCGTGAACGCACCGGTTTTCAGCATTGTCATTCCCTTGTACAACCGTGCGGAACAAATCGGACGCACGCTGGAGAGCTGTCTCGGCCGAGAGGGCGATGATTTTGAAATCATCGTGGTCGACGATGCCTCCACAGATGATTCTGTTTCGCGTGTGCAGGCTTACCGTGATGAACGTATTCGCCTGGTGCAGCACAGTGTGAACCGCGGCGTCGGGTCCGCCCGCAACACGGGAATTGACGCTGCCCGCGGTGAGTGGATCGTCCTTCTCGACAGCGACCATGAGTTGCTTCCGAACGCCTTGTCCTGCATGCGGCGTGACTTGGAAAGCATTTCCGAATCCATCGCCCAGATCAGCTACAACTGCGTGTATGAAAACGGTGATCCCTGTCCCGATCCGCCGCTGCGTGCCGGTACGTGGAACTACCGGGATTTTCTGGCATTTGCGGAACGGTCGCAGCAGCACAGCGACATGCAGACCTGCACCCGACGTGAAACCTTCCGCCGCATTCGTTTTCCGGAAAGCCGCATGCTGGAAAGCGGGTATCACATGGATTTTGCCCGGCGGTACAGGATTGAAACGCGTCCGGATGTGATCAAACGGATCTATCGCGACAGCGGCGACAGAATCAGCGACTCCAGGGGACGCGCGCTTCTGAAACGTGCCCCGGATCAAGCGGAAGGGTTGCGGGACTTGCTGCGAACGCACGGCAAGGCATTGCGCCGCTATGCACCCGGCAAGTACCGTCACCTGGTCGGCGCCTGCGCATTGTATGCCTTTCTGGCCGACAAACGTGCGACGGGTTTCCGCATGGCGGTGCATATCCTCGCCGGGGATCCGGCAAACGTGAGACTATGGGCGATCCTGTTGCTCGGGCTTGCCGGGCATGGACCCTTGCTTGTCGGGATGCAGGCGATGGATGGGTTGAAACGGGTTCTGCGCAGAGTGCGCCGTGGGATCTGATCTGCCGGCGAAAATCGGCCGCAACCTGGTACGCGGCACGGTAGGCACCGCGGCCGGGAGGATGGTCGAAGCGGTCATCGGCCTGGTGATGGTGCCGTTCATCCTGGGGCATCTCGGCAGTGAGCTGTACGGGTTGTGGGCCTTGCTGTATGCGATGATTTCCTACCTCAATCTCGCCGACATGGGGTTGTCCGCCGGGCTCAACCGTCACTTCACCGCAGCTCTCACGTCCGGCAATCAGCGCGAGCAGGAAGAGGTATTGACAACCGCGCTGCTTCTGATGGGCGGTTTTGCCCTCCTTGTCGGTATCGCAGGCTGGCCGATCATCCCGCTGGTGTTGCGCTTCTTTCCGGATGTTGCCCAATACGGCAGCGAGGCGGTCTGGACGTTTCGCGCCCTCGTGATCACCTTCGCCCTGTCCTACCTGGCCAACTACGGACGTTCCCTGCTTGTCAGTACCCATCATGCCGCACGCATGGCAGCCTTGCAGATTGTGATCAGTCTTGGCAATGCTGCCGTAATCGTTTTCGTGTTGCTGATGGGGTGGGGTTTGATCGGGTTGGCCCTGGGAACGACGGCGTTTACGGTTGTCCGGCTGCTGGTGTACTTCATCGCCGGGATTCACGCAGTCGACCGTTGGCGTTTCCGGCCTCACCGGTTCAGTCGGTCGGTGCTGAACAAGCTCTGGTCTTTCGGGATGTGGGTGCAGCTTACACGGCTGTCCGAACTGTTGAACACACACTTCGGACGGATCTTTGTCGGTCGTGTGATGGGAATGTCGAGTGTGACCCATTTCGACCTGGGGATGAAAGCGGCCCAGTCTTCCGGGTTGCTGAGCCATATGGTGGTGTATGTGATTGAACCCGCGGCGGCGGCGCTGCACGAGTTAAAGGACCGGGAGCGGTTTCGTCGGCTGCTGTTTGACGCCGGCCGTTTCATGGGACTGTCCGCCTTCGGCATGGCAGCCTTCGTGATCGCGGTCGCTCCCGAACTCCTGGTGCTCTGGCTGGAAGACATTCCCGACCCAAACGTCGTTTCAGCGTTACGACTGCTGAGTATCGCCCTGGTTCTGGAGGCGGTCACGCTACCGATGCGCCTGGTCGCACGCGGGGCCGGCCGCCCGCAGTGGTCGGCGCAATACGGTCTGCTGCATGCCGGGTTGAATGTGCTGCTCTCCATCGGCGGTTACATGCAGTGGGGTTTTATCGGCATTTTGATCGGTCATGTGATCGCGAGCTGGGTCGGGTACGGTTTGCAGACAGGGGTTACCTTGAAGGGACTGCGACAACCGGTGGGACGTTTTTTCCTGTCGACATGGGCGGCACCCCTCGCAGTCACCATTCCGGCTGCCGTCCTGCTGCGATGGGCGTTGCATGCATGGGGACCGTCGCTGGAACAAACAGGCCGCCTTGAAATCCTGCCCTGGGTGTTGGGCTGCCTGATGGTGTACAGCGTAGCGACCGTGCTGCTCGCACACGGTTCCCGGGTTATGCGTTTCGGTGAACTGCGACAATTGTTGCGGAGGCTTCGAGGATGATGTCGTGAAAATCCTGCATGTGGTGCAAGACCTCCATCCGGGCGGGCTGGAGCTGCTGCTGGAACGTATTGTCAGGGGCAGCATCCGGCGCGGGCATATGGTTCATGTGATCTGCCTGACAAGCGGCGGAGCGGTGCTCGAACGTCTGCGTGCCGACGGCGTCAGCTCAGAAATCCCGGGCATCCAACAGTTCACGATCTCTTCCGTTCTCGCACTGCGCCGAGCCGTCCTTCGATTCGACCCTGACCTTGTCCATGCACATGCCGTTCCCGGCGGAAGCTTCGCACGTGCAGCCGTGGTCGGTACAGGCATTCCCGTCCTTTATCATCTCCACACCGAGGTCTCATCCGCCCACAAATGGACTCCCTGGATGCGGCTGCGGGAAAAGGTTCTCGGTCGTGTGACGGGTCGGATTGCGGCGGTCAGTGACGCGGTACGGCAGGATTATGCACGGCTGGTCAGGAGGCCGACGGAACAGATCGCGGTGTTGTCCGGCGGTGTGCCGGATCTGCCCCGTCCGGTTGAACGACAGCTTGCACGCCGTCAGCTGAACCTGCAGGACACGGATCGCGTGATTCTGCAGGTGGCGGGACTGCATCCGCACAAGGGGCATGCGACTCTGCTCCGGGCGTTGTCAGAGCTCCAGGATGTCCGGTTGTTGCTGGCCGGAGACGGTCCCCTCGCAGCTGAGCTGAAGCAGCGGGCGGCAAAACCGGGTATCGAGAATCGTGTGCGCTTTCTCGGTTTCTACGAAGACACAGCCTC
Organism: bacterium; assembly: GCA_014729955.1. Classification (GTDB taxonomy): domain Bacteria; phylum Electryoneota; class Electryoneia; order Electryoneales; family Electryoneaceae; genus WJJA01. Next base: position 10,694 of record WJJA01000262.1, on the reverse strand, counting down.
TCTGTACGCCGCCGCAGATGTGACCGTACTGGCCAGCTCGGCGCGAGAGGGGCTGGGTCTGACCCTGGTGGAATCGTTTCGCGCGGGCGTGCCCTGCGTGGGAACAACGGTCGGAGGGATCGGTGAAGTGATCGAGTCCGGTCGGACCGGCCTGCTTGTGCCGCCGGATCGACCGGCCGACCTCGCGAAGGCGATCAGACGACTGCTCGACGACGAGGAAGAACGGGTTGCGATGGGCAGACGTGCACGTGAACACTTCGAGCAGCGCTTCGAACTGGAGGGATATCTCGACCGACTGTCGGACGTTTATCGTGACATGCTCAATCGTGGGAAAAGTCGTAGCGAAGAAACCCCTCTGCGAGTCCTCTATTTAAGCTTGTTTCCCGATTTTCGCAGGGGCGGTCAGAACAGCCTGCTGCTTTTGCTGCGCTGCATGCGGGAAAGGCATTCGGTCCGCATCGCGGTAGTGGCACCGTCAGATGGACCGTTGGGCGATGCGGTACGCGAGCTTGGCGGGCGGTTCTACGTGCTTGACTGGCCCCGTTTTCGGCCGTCGCAAGCCGTGAAACTGGTCTCCGGTCTATGGCGATTCTATCAAATCCTGCGAGACCTCCGTCCGGACATCATCCACGCCGATGCACCGCGTAATGCTCATCTTGCGGCGTTGTTGAAGGGAGCTGTACCTCTGGTAACCCATCTGCGCGTTGCCAACCCCGACGGTTTTTCCGACCGCCTGCTGGCCTTCGAATCCCGGGCGCTGATTGCGGTCAGTCGCGGCGCTGCAAGCCGGTTTGCTTCGTACCCGGAATCCGTGCGGCGAAAAGTGCACATCATTTTTAACGCTGTCGACATTGAACGATTCCACCCTCGTTCCGATGAGGAAAAAACGCGGCTGCGACAATCGAAAGGCCTTCCGGTAGACCGACCTGTTGTTCTGATGCTGTCGGCGTATGTGCCCTTTAAACGACACCGTTTTTTCCTCGATGTCTGGAGTGAAGTTGTCCGTCGACGCCCCGATGCCCTGCTTGTAACGGCCGGGCAGGACGGCGGGTTGGAAGCGGACATCCGTCAAAGGGTCGAAGCGCTCAACTTGACCGAACAGGTGCGATTTCTGCCGTTCGACCCTCATCCGGAAGACCTGCTGGTGGCAGGCGACCTGCTGGTTTTGCCCTCCGGTGAAGGGGAAGGGTTCCCCCGTGTGGTGGTGGAGGCCGGCGCCTGCGGCATGCCGGCGGTGGTCTCCGATCTCCCGGCCGTCGGGGAAGGCGTGGTACACGGCGTCACCGGCGCACGGGTTGAATGGGACAATAGCGAAGCATGGGTCGAGGAGCTGCTGACACGATTGGATCATCCCGCGCAAATGCTTTTGGAAGGCCGGGCAGCGCGCCGGTGGGTGGTGGAACATGCGTCCGCGCAACGGCATGTCGATGCGGTGTTCGAAGTGTATCGCGGATTGATGCGGCAATGATTGAACAGTGGCCTTTCAAAGGGCTCCCGATCCGAAAACCGAATGAGACTTGATAAGGCACAACGACACGGCTATTTCATATAGTAGAACTAGATATAGCCGAAAGCTGCCGCCATGTACCTCCATCGAACCCTCGAACACAAACTGCATGCATTGTCTCATCAATTCCCGGTGCTTCTGCTTACCGGGGCACGCCAGGTCGGAAAAACCACGCTGTTTCGTGAAAATGGCCGGCCATGAGCGGATCTATGCGACCCTGGATGATCCCCTCGCCTGAAGGGGGAATGAATAGATGAGTTCGGCCTGGACACAATCTGTGCCGGAGAAAATCGGCATGTCGTGATATTATCTTATTGTTAATGTAGTTTTTCGGGCGACCATTCTTCAGCTGCTCGGTTTTTCGAGACGGGAGTTGATAGGTCGTGCAGCGACCGCTTCACCGACTCGGGATGATGTAAGGCACTTCAATGCTCTGCGTAAGGCTGACGATCAGGTTGGCCGCGGGGGAATTATCTGCCCTGCATAACAGTCCATGCCACTGACGGAAACCGCAGAAGTGATATCGGCCGGAGTTGTTTGAACATCGGCTGTTTTTAATCTTGATAAGAAAACAGCCGCAAAGTGCCTCACTCTCGCCCGAACAGCGCATGCAGGTCGTGGAGCGTCAGGTTGACCACCACCGGACGGCCGTGCGGGCACACAAACGGGTACTGCGTCAGGAACAGTTCGTCGATCAGTGCGTTCATCTCGTCCAGGTTGAGCGGATCGCCCGCCTTGATCGCCGCCTTGCAGGCAAAACTGGCCGCGAGGCGTTCCTGTGGATCGAGACGGATTTCATATTGGTTACGGTAATCCGTCACGATTTCCAGCAGCAGTTTCTCTTCATTCTTGATTCGTATCCCGGCCGGGACGGATTTGATCGCCCAGTCTCGTCCGCTCAGGGGTTCGATTTCCAGACCGGTCCGTGCCAACCCCTCCCGCATCTCTTCCAGAATGGCGGCGTCGGCCGGTTCGACCTGCACGGCGACCGGGAACAGCAGCTGCTGCCCGTTCCAGGGACGATCCCGCATCGCTGCCAGCGCCTTTTCGTACAGGATACGTTCGTGCGCGACATGCTGGTCGATGATCACCAGCCCGCTTTTCACCTGCGACAAAATGTAGGTACGGTGCAACTGCCAGACATTGGTACGCTGTCCCTCGCCGGGACGACCTTCCTTTTCACCCGCCGCATGGGAGAGCGCGCCGGCGTCCGGCGCAGGGCCGGCCGGCAGCGGATCACCCTCATGCGGATCATATTTCCCTGCCAGGGGAGCCTGCGAAGCGGGGACAGGTTGTGAATGCGAGCTCCTGTGGTCCTGTTGTGACGATGGTCCTGCGGCGGACGGTTCAGCCGTTGACGACAGGTCTCCGCTGAATCCAATGACAGGCCCGCCCTGCCGCTGCCGTTCACTGTCGCTGCGCGGATCGGGAAACCCGGCATCACGAAGGTGACTAGATGAGTCTTCCGAATCGCCGGTTTTCTTTCCGCGCGGACCGTACATCAGGTTCAGTTCCCGCATGTGGTCCCGCGGGCCGGCAGGGGTCGGACGCATCAGGTCATGCCCGCTGTAGCCGCGGCCGTCTCGAACCTGTGCGGGACGTAGTTTCACCGGCGAATCGCCCTTTTTAATCGCCACTCCCAGCGCACCGCGTACGCCCATCAGTACCGTGCGATACACCTGGGATTCGTCCCGAAAACGCACTTCATGTTTGGCGGGATGCACATTAACGTCGAATTCTTCCGGATCCAGGCGCAATAGCAGCACGTAAAACGGCACTTCGCCCGGCTGAATCAGCGGTCCGAACCCGTTGACGACGGCATGGTGCAGCGACGAGCTCTGGAACGGTCGACGATTGACGAACAGGAACTGATCGCCTCGAGAACGTTTGAACAGCCCTTCACCTCCGACGTAACCCGATAGGACCACATCGCCGCTGCGTTCACTGACCTCATGGAGGTGGGACGCGGCCTCGTCACCGAACAACTGCAGAATCCGGCCGCGCAAATCGGTCGGGGCGAGGTCGTACACCTCTGAACCGTCTTTGTTCAGCTTCCAGTGAAGCTCCGGGTAGGCGACCGCATAGCGCTTGAAACCTGTTACGATATGGCCGTACTCGGTCGCGGGGGTGCGCAGAAATTTGCGCCGGGCCGGGACATTGAAGAAGAGCGAACGAATCTTGATGGTGGTGCCGCGTTCCCGGGCTGCCGGCATCGATTCACCCGCCTTGCCGCCGTCCACCTGGTAGCGCACCCCTTCGTCACGATCGTCGCGTTTTGACAGCACCTCGACACGCGCCACGCTGGCAATCGAAGGCAGGGCTTCGCCGCGGAACCCGAGGTGCGTGATGAACTGCAGGTCTTTCGCGGTTTCGATCTTGGAGGTGGCGTGACGGCGAAACGCGAGCAGCACATCCTCACGGTCCATCCCCCAACCGTTGTCGGTCACCATCAGTTCATCCAGGCCCGCACGCTTCACCGAAATCTCAATCTCGGTCGCTTCGGCGTCGAGAGCGTTCTCGATCAATTCCTTCGCCACCGATGCCGGCCGTTCGACCACCTCACCGGCGGCGATACGGTTGGCGACACCCTCCGGCAACACCTGGATGCGACCCATCGGCAGCAAGCGTTCTCCCGTCGATTGCATCAGGGGTTCGCCTCCCGGGGGGCTTTCGGCACACCCTCTTCAACACCCACCGGTGTGATCTCCTGCAAGGTCGGGTTACGGTCTTCCATACGGTCGAGGTACCACATGACGGCAGCGAGGAGGAACGCCAACAGGATCAGCAATGCCGGGTTGCCGAAGGATCGCGATGCACGACGCCGTTTGTTCATGTATCGCTTGAAGTTGAGCCGCTCATCCCGCGGCAGTTCCTCGTCGGGGTTGTAGGTCTGAGGAATGTAGATGAACCGTCGGGCTCGCGGACCGCGTTGAAACAGGCCGGAAAGCATTACTGCAGTCCTCCGGTACGATCGTACTGCTCCACCATGGCTGCGACGAACGCGTCGATTCGTTCAATCTGCTCGCTGTAAGGTTGAGGGGCAAAATTGCACATGATGGTAAAACTATACTGCGGTTTGCCGTCCCGATCAAGGATATACCCGGCCAGTGAATAGGCTCGGCTGAGAGTTCCGGTCTTCAGCAGAAGGCGTTTTTCAAACCGTGCCAGGCGCCCCCCGAGGCTTGCGCGTGGTTCCAGCGGACGGGCCAACAGATCGCTCCAGCGTGCATCCCAACGTTTCCATGCGACGGTCAACAGCTCGGTGACGCTCTCGGGTTGCATATGATTCCTGCGGGCCATCCCGCAGGCGTCCACCCGACGCACTCCGGTCGTGTCGACTCCAAGCGCGCCCAGGGTCTGCTTCCATCGGGGGTCGTAGGCGTCAATCGGTGTTCCAAGATGTTCCTGCACCAGCGCGGAGAGCATCTCTGCCCAGTGGTTGCTGGAGGCGACCAGCATGGCACGCACCAGCGAATCGATCGGCGCACTGCGATGCACAAGGCCGATGGTTGCGACGTCTTCCGGACGGTCCGGGGCGGTGGCGGCGACGCGGGTGGAATCGCCCCCTTCAATGCGCGCATTGCGCAACGCTTGACGCAGAGCGTCCATGCTCAATCGTCGCGGGTCCGGCACCGGGTGCCAATAACGGGTCGGTTCTTCGAAGCCGCCCAGCCGATGCGGAAGGGAAGGCAGCCACTGGTTGTGAAACAGGGCGGTGTCGGGTTCGTTACCGGTGATCGGGCTTCCCGGTGTACGCAGACGGGTGTAGTCGACAGTCCACCAGGCACGGTCCGGAACGACTTCACGGTAGTAGTCCCGCTGCAGCCCTTCGCCGATATCGATCGGAGTGTTCAAGGTGGCGAGCAGGCCGTCATTCCATGTCAGCTGGGAAATCACCGGGGCGTAGCGTTCAGTGAGGTCGCTCAGTTCCCAACCGCCGGGTGTGAAGCGCCGGCCGACACCGACCAGGTCGCCCGCAATCGAGTGGACCCCCTGCGCGGCCAGCAGTTCCGCCCAAGCACGGAAATGCACCCAGGGCCAGTCATTATAGGGGACACGCCCGGAAAGGCTTGGATCCCAACCACCGACCACGACCAGGTCGCCCTGTACGGTGCCGTGGCTGTCGATCGGGCCGGTGGTGTAAACCAGGGTCTGGAGCTGTTTTCCCGGCGGAAAATGCAGCAGCACATCTGCAGCGACACACAGCTTCTGTACCGATGCCGGCATCAGGAAGCGGTCGCCGTTATGGCTGAACACCTGCTCGCCGTCGTGATCGCGTACACTGATCCCTACCGTCCCGCCGGCGGCTTCCAGCGGAGCGAGAGTGTTTTCGAACGAGGTTTCGAGATGTTCCGCCTGCCCGCTGACGACGGACTCGCTCTTCGGTACGGCAACCTGTTGCTGTCCCGCGCAGCCTGTGAGCAGCAATGCAAGCAGGGCGGGCAGGAGAAGGATTGCTTTGCGAGGAAGTTGCCGAATCATCCGCCCAGCCCACCGATGTAGGGTGAATAGAAAATCCAGTCCGTGACGGCACGCACCGGCGGAATCAGAACGTTGGATATGATACCCAGATCCAGCGCAAAACTTGCCAGCAGCAGCACGAACAGGCCGATTGCAGCAAAGCGTTCGATCCGTTGCCACACCGGCATGTACCGGTCCGGCACCACGGCAGCGATCAGACGGGAGCCGTCCAGCGGCGGCACCGGCAGAAGGTTGAAAATGAACAGGCTGACATTGATCAGAACACCCCAGAACAGGATTGTTGCGACAATGCTTTCAACGCCGGCCAATTCCTGCAGATGGCCCGCATCGAACCCGCGCAATCCGAATCCGAGCAGGATCGCCAGCAGCAGGTTTGAAAAGGGGCCGGCCAACGAGACCAGCACCATGTCGGTTCGCGGATGGTGCAAGCGGTCGGCCCGAACCGGTACCGGCTTCGCCCAGCCGAAATGAACGATGAAGAGCATCAGAGTGCCCATCAGGTCCAGGTGTTTCAGCGGATTCAGGGTCAATCGTCCCGCATCGCGTGCCGTGGGATCGCCGCGGCGGAATGCGATAAACGCATGCGCAAATTCATGTACGGTTAAGCCCAACAGCACCGCGGGGGCAAGAAGGAGAAATCGTTCCAGGTCCAAGCCGTTGCCTCTGTATCGTTGCCGTCCCCTGATGGGGGACGGAGGATGAACGCTTCCAATTCCTGTATAATCTTACAATATACCGGTATACGCTTCACGTCGAAAAGAAGTTCACGGGCATATCGCTCGAGACGGGGACATTCGGTGCATGTCGCCGCTCCGGATGTTGTATCTTGATGCGATTACACGATACCGGGAAACAGCGGACAATGAGCGAATCGGTGAAGTCGGACACGATCTGGTTGAAAGCCCGCATTCCGGGCGGCATGCTCGCGGGCGAACTGCTCGCCTCGACCCTGGAGGAGAGCGGCGCGGCGGGGTGGATTGTCTCACCGGATGAGAATGACTTGTGGACGTTCTTCCGTGTCGCCCACTATCGGGAGCAGGGTGAAACACGTCTGGCACATGCCGTGCGGCTGCTGCAACAGGATGGACTTCTGCCGGCCGGTCCCCTCCGATCCGAACCGGTCGAGGAGGCGGACTGGGTTGCACGGTGGCGCATGCGTCTGGGGGCGATCCGCTGCGGGAAACGCTTTGTGATCGTGCCGCCGGGGGTAGAGTACGCTCCGGAAGCGGGCGACCGCGTGATTGCGATTGAACCGCGTATGGCGTTCGGTACGGGGGAACACCCCACGACGCGGATGGCCTTGGCGCTGCTGGAAGATCATGCGGAAGACGCGAATCATGTGCTCGACCTGGGCTGCGGCAACGGCGTGCTCGCCGTCGGTGCCGCGCTGGCCGGAGCGAAACAGGTGACAGCGATTGACAACGAGCCCGAGTCGGGGATTGAGACGGCTGACAACGCCCGTCAGCACGGGCTTGAGGATCGGATTGCCGTCGTGGAGGGTGACGTGCTGCATGTGCCGCTTCCGGGCTTGCCGGCAAAGCAAGACATGCCCGCGTTCGATTTGATTCTAGGCAATATCCTGCTGCAGCCGATCCTGTCGGGCCTGCCATACTGGAGTACGTTGGCCGACACGGGAACACGTGCGGTGTTTACAGGTGTGCTGGACGGAAAAGAGGCGGAAACGCTGAGGAATGCCGCGGTAGCGGAAGGCTGGGAGTTGGAGCATTCTCTTCGAGAAGGGGACTGGTATGCCGCTCGGTTTTATCGTCCCTTTGCTTGAAGACGCGCTTTGACACGGATATATTAAAGGTATCACCGGCGCCGCGGGGCGCTCAACCTAACGAAGAGGATCCGACCACACCCTCCACGCTTTGCTCACCGTTTGTACATTGATTTTCTTGCCATTCCATTGAAGAAGAGGTGTCGTATGTCCTCGAGACGGGGATACACATCGCCCGGTGTGCGGGGTTTATCCGTCCTGCTCGCTCTGATGGTCACGGCAGCCGCTCTGCTGACAGCGGCCTGCAGTGAAGAGGAGGACAACGGGACGGGAACGGAAGAGTTGCCGGAGATCACTCGACCCGGGATCGATTCCGTATCCGTACCCGCACTGTGGGTGTTGGGATCAGAGAACCAGAGGACCATTACCGTTCATCTGGGGCTCACTGAAGCCGAACGTGAAGCGGTACTGCTGCGGATTGCTCCGAAACCACGAGTGTTTCTGCGTTTGGCGGTTTCCGATCAGTTCAACGACGGGATCACGGTGGAAGTTCGCGATGACGGCGGTACCGACGCCGGAACGCCGACGCACGCTTTCCTGGCGGATAACTCGGGCGATGTGGTGCCCGGCGATTTCTCCTATTCCCTGCGCATGAACACCCTGTTTGCAGCCGCGGAAGGAACGGTAGAATACAGTATTCTCGTGTATTCGGAAGGCGAACCGACGCAGGACAACGACCGGAACTTGAGCGACTTGCTCACCTCAGAGCTTGAAGTTCGCGCGAACCAACCGCCCGAAATCTCTGTTTTTGATATTCCGGACAGCCTGCACGCCGGATTTACTACGGACACACTGCGCGTAACGGTACTGGATGACGATCCGAACATCGCCGGCATTGTCGATACCGTTTCGCTGGACGTTCGTATTGAAGGAGTTCGCTTGAGGCGTTTGCTGCTAAGCCCGGAAAACGCTTCATCCGACTTGTGGGTACTGGAGGTGGACTCCACTTTCGCCGCGGGACGTCCGACCAATACATACCTTTTCCGTCTCGGCGCGATTGATCGGTTTGGATCGCGTGCCGATTCGGTAGAAACGGAAGTCTGGATCGAAAACCTTCCACCGGTGACATCGAACCTGGTCGCACCGGATACGGTCGTTCGACCGCTGGAGGGCGAGAACGTCTACGCTTTCTTCCTGGATGTGACCGACAGCCAGGGATTCGGCGATATCGAGGAAGTCTTCTACGAGGTCATGCCTCCGGGATCGTCCGAGTGGGTACCCAGCGAAGATTTCCAATTGCAGGACAACGGCGCGGCGCCGGACACGACGGCGGGAGACGGCCATTGGGCAGGCGGCTTCGTTACGGTCCCGGAAAACAGCAACTTCGGCACCTACATGTTCCGTTTCTTCGCACGAGACCGTGCCGGCAACCTGAGCGAGGAGATCATCACGGACATTGAATTCGTCGATTCGCCGGGGGTGGAGCCATGAGACAACCCAGCCTTCGCATGTTTGCTGTGAGCGCGATTTTATCGGCATCGCTGATGATGACGGGAATCTCCCATGCAGTCTCGCCGGTCCCTCGCACGGCGGACTTCCCACCCGGTTCGCAGGCGATGACAGAGAACACGACCGAAGGCCGCCCCCCGTCGAACCGAATCTTCGATTTGAAGATCTTCGGGGATTGGTTGTGGGCATCGACCGGGAACGGCGTGGGGCGTTTCAAACCGATTCCGTCCTCTCCCAATCCGGCTGCGGGCACCTGGTTTAACGCGACCACCGAAGAAGGTCTCGGCGACGGCGGCGTAAGCGGGTTGGCACTCGGTGTGACCTCCTGGGGCGATACCGTGATCTTCGCAGCCACCGCCGTCGACACCCTGATCAACGGGGAGTCATTCAGCGCCGGCGGCGGAATCGGGCTTTCCACCGACCTCGGGGAAACCTGGCAGTGGTTTCCCCAACCGATCGACCCTGTGGATCCGCCGGACAGCCTGGGCATTGACGAACCGACCACGACGAACGTGTATAACATCACGTATGACATTGCGATCAAAAATGATCGAGTCTGGATCACATCCTGGGCCGGCGGACTGCGCTACCTCGATTTAACCCAGGACATGGAAACCCTGGAATGGGTGAACCAACCGCCGGACACCAACGACTTTGATGTTCTCACGTACAACAACCACCGTGCGTTCAGCGTGGCAGTGATGGACAGTTTGCTCTGGGTCGGTACGGCCAGAGGGATTAACCTCAGTTACGACGACGGCGAAACCTGGCAGAACTTTGACTTTTCGTCGGAAAATGACGCGACCCCCAGCGGCAATTTTGTGACGGCGATGGGAGCACAGAAAACATCTGCCAATCGGCGTCTGCTGTGGGCGGCGACCTGGCAGGCGGAAAACACCGATGAATTTGCCGGTGTGTCGGTCACCGAAGATTTTGGACAAAGCTGGAGACGTGTGCTGGGAAGCAAGCAGGCACCGGTGAAAGTGAACAACTTCGCCTTCGACGACAGCGTGGTCTATGCTGCGTCCGACAACGGCCTGTTCAAAAGTGTGGACTTCGGCAACAGTTGGCGGGAGTTTCCGAGGATTGTCGATTTTGACAGCCTGGAAGCGGTCTACGACAGCTCCTTTTACAGCGCAACCGTCGGATTCGACCGGCTGTGGGCGGGCGGCCCGGACGGTCTGGCGGTCAGCGGCAATGCCGGCAACGACTGGCGCCTGATGAGGAGCTTTCCTGAGCCTGAAAGCAGCGGACAACCGGATACGTACGCAAACCCGAATCCATTTTCTCCCAGCCGTTTTCCCGTCGTACGCTTTGCGTACAAACTCGACCGGACAAGCCGTGTAACCGTGGAAGTGTACGACTTCGCGATGGAGCTGGTCGCCCGGCCGGTCGACAGCGAAACACGCCCGGCAGGATTTCGCACGGAAGTCTGGGACGGTAGCGGCGAGAACGGAATGGACATTGCCAACGGCG
>WJJA01000261.1 GCA_014729955.1 bacterium | reverse complement strand
GCATCAAGGCGTAAAAGAGGGGGGCGTGCTTTTCGGTGGCGCCGAAAAAGTCGATCGCGATCAAACGCAGGCCGTTCATGGTGTGATAGATCACGCAGAAGAACAATCCGACTTCGAGGAACCGGAAGAAGGGCGACTGCACGAAGCCCATCACCTGTTCAAACCAGACCTCGCCCTTCTGCAGGCTGCTCACCACCCAGATATGGAGGGTGAGATAGAAGACGAGGGCCAGACCTGTCAGACGGTGCAGCACCCAGGCGGTCATGCCCGTCTGCCAGCGGTAGCGAAGGTTTCGCATTCCACCTCCGAACTATGGTGAATGATGTTTGTTCTCAATCGTCGACCGACACAAGGTATGAGTTTCGGAAGGAAAGGGGGTGCGAGGTGCAGGCGGGCTTCCGGCTCGTCTATGGTCGCACCCGATGCCGTGTCTTCCCTCCCGGGCGTCGGCAGGATCGCAAACAATGTAAAACCCCGGATTGCACCGGCGCAAACGCGAAATTCGACTTTGTGAACGCTATAACAAGTGTTTCCGGGAGCTTACGTTGTAGATAGAACAAAGAGTTAGGCTTCATTTTTGTCTTGTGAACTTTCGCTCAAAAACGGGGGAAGGAGAGGCTAACATGGATGAGGCAAGACATTTCGAGCTTTTTTAACGCCGGGGTTCAGGCATGCTGAACGGTCGGTTTGCTTGAGGGCCTTTGTCAGCTTGGCGTTCAGAACAACTCGCCTTTCACAATGCGGCAGGCAGGGACGCCTGCCCCACTCTTATGGTGAAGGGATAACCCGGATCGCGTTCTACGGGAAAGCGTCGATCTGTATGACCCACACAGCTGAGAATGCCGGAGTCCCTCCCTTTGAGGATCGTTTGGAGTTCAAGAACCGGCGTGCCGGTCCAGCCAGTCGGTGACCTCGTCGGGGCCTCGGAACGAGGAAAAACGATCGCGTTCGGTGCCGTCGGGGCCGAGAATCAGCACGGTCGGCAGGCCGCCGACGTTGTAACCTTTCCGTAACGCTTCCAGTTCCGGAGAGGCGCGTGTGAAGTCCAGCTTGAGCGGGATGTACTGTTCGGAGGCCGCGATCACCTGCGGCTGGTTCCACACGTTGTGGTCCAGTTCCACGCACACCCCGCACCAGTCGGCGTAGAAGTCGATCAGCACCGGCCTGCCCTCCACGGCGGCGTCCTCCATAACGGCGTCATGGTCGTTTACACGCCAGGCGACATGTTGCTCTTCGGCCGCGACCGCGCCCGCACCTCCGGACGTGCCCGCTCCGGCTGTCGCAAGCTGAATGTCATTGACACGCACCAGCCCGAGCAGGAAGTAGAAGATGCCGGCGACGACCAGCAGCATGCCGATGCCTTTGCCGTACCTGCCGCTGGTGCCGAGCCCTTCCCATTTCGCGAAGGCGCCCAGGAACAGCCCGACGAACAGCAGGAAAGCACCGACGAGAATGGTGGTATAGTCGCCCGGGATGAGGAAGTTGATGTAGTAGATCGCGACCGCGAAGATCACGACACCGAGGCCTTTCTTGATCTTGTCCATCCATGCCCCCGCCTGGGGTAGTGCCGTCATCGCGCCGGCGAAGGTTCCGATCACGATGAAGAGGACCCCGATGCCGAGCGCGAAGGTCGCCATCAGGAAGAAACCGAGCACAAGATTGCCGGAATTGCCGATCCAGCCGAGCAGCACGAGCAGCGGAGGCCCGGCGCAGGGAGCGGCGACGATCCCGGTGACTGCACCGATGATAATCGCACCCAGCACACCCTTGCGTTCGCCGGACATCATCTTGCCCTGCAGGGATGACGGAATGGTGATATCGAATGCGCCGAGCATGGACGCACCCAGCGCGACGAAGATCACCACAATCACGCCGAGGACGATCGGGTTCTGCATGAACGAACCGAACAGAGCGCCGGTCGCCCCTGCGATCACCCCAAGGACGGCATACATCACCGCCAACCCAAGCACGAAGAAGAGGCTGAGGATGAACGCCTTCAGCTTTTTACCCTCTGCCGAACCGGCGACGAAGCTGATGATGATCGGGATCATCGGGTAGACACAAGGCGTCAGGCTGACGAGGATCCCTGCCAGGAACACGAGCAGGAAGGCAACCACCGAACCCTTCTCGAGGGCACTGGTAAGACGGTCCTCCAGCGCCCTGTCACCGCCTGTGCTTCCTGTGTCTACAGGTTCAGGCTGAATATCCATTCCTTCAAAAATCGGATGGCCGGAAGGAATGGCAGTAGCGTCCTTCGCAAGCACGTCAAGGGTAAAACTCGTCTCACCGCCGTTCGGCAGGAAGCAGGTCTCCGGCGGCAGGTCACGGCACATCTGGTAGGAGTAGGGGAGTTGCACCTCGTAACTGCCGGTTGAGACCGACTCGTCCACTTCGAGGGTATAGTACACTCCGGTCAAACCGCGAAAGACCGTCTCGCCCTTCTCAATCTTACCATCGCTGTAGACGGTATCGACAACAGTAATGCCGTCCGGGAGTTGCGGGTCGAGGTACAGCAGGCCGTGCATCGGATCTGTCAGGTGATGGTCCGCGGGCACATCATACACCCCGGCGAGAATGATGTCGCCGCCCGGATGGACTCCGCTTGCGGACAGCACCGCTTCAAAATCCAGCGGAGGTTCGGACGTATCCTGCGCCGCCAGGGGCAGGGCAAACGCTGTCAGTAGGATCAAAGCCAATCGAACGATGCGGATCATGAAGCCGTTCTCCCGGTATGCAGGGAAGTTCCGTGGACCTGTTCACGTGTATGGATGGGTGTATTCTTCTCGTTCGGTCAGGTCTTGCTTGCCGCGGGCAAGTGTGACCTGACGGAATCCATCCTTCCCTCCATCCAACACGTTCACTGGATCGTTTGCTAACGTATACCCCCGACTTGCCCCCGGGTTTCAAACGATGCCCATCCGGCTACCGCTGGATCCGTGACCGTACCGGAAACGCACCCTTGTATCCCATCTGTTCGGCCTTTTGTTTGGCCCGGTCCGCTTCGGAACGGGTCGAAAAATCCCCGGCACGCAGCTTGAACATACCGTTGACTTCGGCAATGTAGACCGGCATGCCCAGCTTGCGACGAGCGTCCTGCTTGGCACGCTGTGCGTTTGCCATCGACGAAACGCTCATGATTTGGATGCGCCAGCCTTCGGATTGTTGTGCTGAGGGCGTGGACGCAGGCTCCTCAGCACGTGCGGCTCGGGTAGCGGATGATATCGATGTGCTGTCGGGCAGGTTCGCCGGCCGTACCTGTGCGGCGACGACGAAAGCGTCCGGGAAGCCCTTCTCGTTCAATTGCCGGCGGAGCTGATCGGCATGCTCCATGGTTTTGAAGTCTCCGACCTGCACCTTGTAGAGACCGTCACGCCACATCGTGTGCGGTTCGATCTCCGAGACCTGTGCAAGTGAATCGATGATTTTGTCCGCACTGGTCTCATACTTGACGGATCCGATCTGCACACGCCAGCCGTCAATGGGCT
>WJJA01000260.1 GCA_014729955.1 bacterium | reverse complement strand
GTCAAGCGGAACCTTCGGCAGTTCGACCTGCACCTTCGTGTCAAAGTCGCTTACGCAGACGAAACCGACCAGGATGATCAGGACCACATCGATCAAGCGCAGGATGGTACCGGTACCACTCATGGCTCACCCTTTCGACTCGCTTTTGTATTTCACGATGACCTGGCGCTCGACTTCCAGCAAGTCGCAGATTTTGGTGACATATTTCACCGTTTTCATGTCTGCTTCCTTGTCGGCGCGGATGCTTACCTTCATCCGCTTGTTTTCCTCGTCGAACTTGGTTTTCAACTTTTTGAGGCGAACAGGCAACCTGCTGCCGACTTCGTCGAGCGATTCGAGCACGTAGATTCCGTTCCAGGCATCGATCGTGATCTCCACGATTTCGGTTTCGCGCTCCACAAGCTGGTATTTCATCTCCTCCGATTCGGCCAGCCTGACCTTACGCTGACTGACCAGCGTGGACATGCTGATAAAACCGAAGAGGACGATGAGCACGATGTCGATCAGTCGCATAATCATGCGGGCTGCTCCACGGTTTTCGTTCCCATACGGCGCAGTCCAAGCCGCAATTCTTCCGCTTTCTTGTACATCGTATCGAGTTGGCGATCGAAGAAGCCGTTCAGCCAGGTCGTCATCAGGTTGATCAGCAGGGAAATCACGATACCAAGCAGAGTGGTGGAAAGCGCCATGCCCATACCACTGATAATCGCGGCGGAATCGAGGTTGCCTCCCCAGAAGGTGGCGTACATACCCATCACGGTACCCAGCAGCCCAAGCGCGCCGGCGCTGTCGGAGAAGAAGGTCATCCAGTTTTTGAAGGTTCCGAACTGTTCTTTTCGTGTCGCGATGTTCTGTTCAATCTCGCCGGTAAAGTCTTCCTTGCCCTCCATGGCGAGGGCGTACATCATGCCCAGCATGTGCCCCAGCTTGCTATTGCCCGCGTGCTTCTTCAGCGTCTCGCGAAGGTTGTCATGACCGTCCCTGTCGAGGCGGGACTGCACGAACGGGGAGGCTTTCTTGTTTTCATTGAACAGCCGCATCCACTGCATCAGGCCGAACACCAACCCGAGGAACAGAATCAATGCGAGGACATATCTGAACACGCCCGCATGGTTGAAGATGATCTGAAAAGAGAGATCACCCTTGGACATGGCATCCTCTTCCGCCGCTTCCGTATCGACAACCGTCGCTTCACCATCCTCTTCACTCTGTGCGAACGCGACCTGGTCGGCTCCAAAAGCCGCCGCCATCAGGATCAACACCACCAACAGAAGTTTTACCGTCGCCTGCATTGTCTCTCCCTTTCCTTCTACTTGCTGCGTATGCCGTTTTCGTTTTTGCCTGTTATTCTGCAGCCGGTCGGTCCTGCGCCGGGTTCTGCTCCCCTGCCGAACCTGACCGGGTCTGTTCGTCGTTTGTCGTGTCCTGTGCCTGTTGATCGTCGTTTTGGGCGGGACTCTCCTCGTCCGATGGAGCCTGTTCTTCATCCAATGGCTGCGACTCGCCCTCGGAAGTGGGAAGCTCGCCCGGGGACGCATCTTTTACCGTGGGCAGTTCCTGGTCGGCGGGCAGCAGTGCCGGATTGCCGCCGAGCATCAGGATGTAGTGGTCCGCCTGCAGCTCCTTCAGTGAGGCTTCATCGGTAATGTCAATGGTCAATGAACGCTTGTGATGCGCGACCTGCAGCCGACCGTACGGCGAGAACCTGGACTCACCGTTTGCACTCCGCGACCGGACCATGTAGTAGTAGACTCCCGGCTTCACGATATTGCCGTTTTCGTATTCCCAGCTCCAGGTCAATTCCTTTGGCAGATCGCCGCCCCAACCATTCACTCCCCAGATGACTTCATCCTGGTGGGTTCTTACCTCCAGTGCCCATTCATCTTCGTATTCGTCCTTGTAGATCGGCACCATATGGAACTGCACGTCGCCCGGGACATTCACGGTCTGATACTCATTTTCATAGGCCAGCAATTCCTCGACCTTCGCGACTGTCATCGGGGAGCGATCGGGGATGTAGACCGGAACCTGCCGGCCGATGACGGTGCCTGCGCCTGTGAGTACATTGGACAGGGCATCCGCTCGGTGTTCCGCGCCGCTGTAGGAGACGATCTGCGTTTTGTCCGGGAACCTCTGCATGGTAAAGGAGAGGCTTTCCAGCGCGTGCTGATACTCTGGTTCGTAAACACCGACGGGTGAGGCGACGGCATCGCGCGCTTTGTGCTCCTGCAATCCCTGGAGCGGATCGGTCTGCTTCAATCCCTTGATGTCGCCAAGGTCTTCCGGGAAGAGGTGGACCAGCGCTTCAGGCGGAATGCCGTCCTTGACGGTTCGCCGCACGGTTCTCATCTTGATGAGGACATCTTCGTTGTCGGCATAGACGAAGAAACGTCCGCGCGGTTTGGCCGGTTCGTGCGGTTCAAGCACAATCGGTTCGATCCCTCGCAAGCGAGGCAGCGGTTGCGATTCGGGGAACGGCGGAAGACGGTGCAGATCGAGGGTGACACCGATACGATGGGAGCCGCTTGACGCCAGACGAATATCTGTGAGCGGATACTCGTACTTGTAGTTGAAGTACCAGTTGCCGTACACCTTCGCTTCGATCTCGAGGCTTACCGCACGTGCCCCGCTCGCGAAACGGGCGGCGCCGAACCCCTGCACCGGCAATTCGATGCCGGCGGAGATCTTTTCCGATACAACCGACGCATTGCTGCCCGGCCCGCTCGACCCCAAAT
>WJJA01000259.1 GCA_014729955.1 bacterium | reverse complement strand
GTATCGATCCACAAATTAGACTCCTTTAACAACTTGACAGCGAGAAGCGGCACCCGGTACTTTACACCGCAAACACACGAAATCCCCCGGGGGGAGGGGTGTGCTAAGAGATGCCCGTATCCCGGGTACGATTGACCACCAAAGGAGTCCCATCATGGCGATGAAGATCAACGAAAATTGCATCAACTGCGGCGCCTGCGAACCGGAATGCCCGGTTGAAGCGATTTACGAGGGTGATGAATTCTTTGAAATCGATGCAGATCTCTGTGTGGAGTGCGAAGGCTACTTCGACGAGCCGCAGTGCATCGAAGTCTGCCCCGTGCAGGAAGAGGACAACATCGTGATCGAGAAAGCCTGACCTGTTTCCCTTGTTCACGCTCACCCTCGTTCGCAGTCTGCGAACGAGGGTGTTTTGCTCTTGCGTCCCTCCGGGCGGGGACGTATACTATCATTGTTCGACAGCGTGCTATTTGACATCGGGTGCAGGTGCCGATACGGCTGAAACGGGAATCCCGTGCAATTCGGGAGCGGCCCCCGCCACGGTAAGCGCCGACGAACGCGGCAACGATGCCACTGGGTTGAAACCATCGATCCGACACGGAAAGCAATGGAACGATCCGTTCCGCCTGCTTCCGCCCCGGATTGGGTGGGCACCCCGGGAAGGCGCCGCGGGAGAGTGACGCGCAAGTCCGGAGACCGGCCTGAACCTTGAACCGTTGCTTCCGGGGCGGAAGTGAGACGGCCGGTTTCGCGGCATCGTGCCCTGAGCAATGACTGTCGCTCCCACCGACCTTCCACCCTCCCCGCAGCAGCTTTTCATCGGGAGGATGGATCATGCGTTTTTTAGGTTTGCTTGCTGCGCTTCTTTTCAGCCTTACCTCACTCAGCTCTGCTCAACTGAATGATCCCGGCTTCCTTGTCATCTCGGGCTTTTCCAACCAGGAACTGCTGTTTCATTCACAGGAAATCCAACAGACACAACATGTCAGCGATCTCGGCACAACCGCCAATGTCGTCCGAGTCTTCGGGGAGCGTGTGTTCGTCGTGCATTCCGGTGACTTCATGACCGGTGAAGGCGCGGAGGTCTGGTATACGACCATGCAGGAACTGAGCGATGCGGTTCTGGAAACCCGTGAACCGAATTGGACGGTCCTGCCGTTCCCCGATTTCTCCAACCCCTGGGATATTCATGTAGAAGAAAACACGGCCTTTGTCAGCCTGACAGGCAGCGGATCGGTGGAAGCCGTGGATCTGTGGAATCACGATCCGGTACACAGCTTTACCGGGCTCGATTCGCCGCAGGGCCTCGCCTGCAACGGCGATTGGATCGCGGCGGCGGAGTCGGGTTTCGGGTCCGGCACCTGGGTCAACTTCATCAATATGGATGACTACACCGAACTGGTCCGTATGGGTACTCCCCGGAATCCGGTTGCCGTAACCGCTGACAATACCGGTCGGTTTCATGTTCTATGCAGCGGCGCATCCTGGACTTTCCCTCCTGCACCGGCACATTTGAAGCGCTACTCCTCTTCCCTCGCGGTAGAGGAAACCATCGAACTGACCGATTACCCCGGCGCGATTGCGATGTTGACGGACCCGGACAACGGCGAACAGCGAGTGGTCGTCGGCGATGAATACGCCGTGAGCGGTCAACCGTTGCAGGCATTTGACGCAATGGACTATACCCCGGATGAAACCGTACCCGACTGGTCCACCGGCTGGACCCTCGCGCCGACCCCGACCGGTCTGGCGCTGGGTTCCACTACCACCTATGGATTGATACTCTGCGACTCCGACTGGCAACCGTATGAGGGGTATCCCGTCACCATGACCGAAGCAGTTGTCGGGCTTGCCTACGCTGATTTTTCGGACTTTGTCGTACCGGATGACGCATCCATTGCCGCGATACCCTCTTCCATCGTGCTTGAACCTGCGTATCCGAATCCGTTCAACTCATCTTCCCGACTCGCATTCCGTCTGCCGATCGGCGGGATGACAAGGCTTACGATTCACAACCTGACCGGTCGGCGAGTGGCGACGATCGTCCAGGGCGACTTTCACGCCGGACGTCATGAAGTAACCTTCCAGGCTGCAGGTCTGGCGTCGGGCCGTTACTTTGCCGTCCTGTACGCAGGCGGCTCACGAGAGGTAACACCGCTGACACTGGTGCGCTGAAATGATTGGTTCGATGCTGAGACAACCTTTTCCGGATACCGCTACCTTCCGCAGGGACAGGTTCACACTTGTTGCCGTGATCCTGATGACTCTGATGGGAACGGTCACACTCTGCAGCGCGCAATCCGACCCCTGGCCGGATGAAGTCATCGAGGTGTCTTACGGGGCCGGTGCGGGATTCGGGCAGAATGAGTTTCCATCTAATATCCTCGGACCGCCCGATCCCGACGCCACACCGTCCGTCCCTTCCTCCTCGCCGTCGGAGCTGCTGACACTGGGCATGGACGGCTGGATTGTACTCCGTTTCGACGGTGGTATCCAGGATTTGCCCGGTCCGGACTTCACGGTGTTCGAAAACCCGTTTCAGTACGGCGATCCACCCTCTGTCTTCCGTGAAACGGGCATCGTTGCGGTCAGTTCTGACGGTGAAGCGTGGTTTGAGTTTCCTTACAACATCGAATCCCTGGACGGGCTTGCCGGTGTGACTCCGACGGATGGTTCCGCCGATCCGCTCGACCCTTCGGTCAGCGGCGGCGACAGCTTCGACCTGGCAGCGGTAGGCCTCTCAACCGCTCGGTATGTGCGCATCACGGACAGCGGAGACCAGGTCCCGGACAACGGCCCTTCTTTCGACCTGGATGCCGTTGCCTGCCTGAACGATGTGCAATCGGTAGATGAAGCACCTCCGGGCAGCATCGCACACCCAGCACGCCTGCAAGCGTTCCCGAACCCTTTCAATGCGCGTGTTTCGATCATAGTGGATCTGCCATTCGGTCAAAAGCAGGGCACTCTTTGTATTTATGACGCCCTTGGACGGCTGGTGACACAGGACAGGGTATCGGCCGGCGATCAATGGACATGGATGTCCGATTATAGATCGGCCGGTGTCTACTTTGCGGTTCTCAAGGCGGACGGACATGCCGTTCTCATGCAGAAACTGGTGTTGTTGCGATGAAACGTACCTTCTTGCACATAGCTATTTATCTTCTCCTCTTCCTGATGCTCACTGCCGCCGCTCAGCCGTCCTTTGCGGACGACTCGGAACAAGACAGAAACCGAGCCGACCGAAACGTTGCTGTTTCTCCTTCAAAGCCGGCAGCAGCGGTATCCAACGCCGGCGTATCGTTCACCGAGACCACCGCCGGTCCCGGTCTGCCTGCCGTGTCCGGACAGGTTCGAAGCGCGGAAACCAATGAGGTTCTGGCAGGAGCTCATGTCAGGATCAAGGAATTGAACCGTTGGGCCGTGTGCGACTTTGACGGTCGTTTTCAGCTTTTCAGTCTTCCATCCGGGCGATATGAGATTTCGGTCAGTCATGTAGGATATGCAGCCGTTCAACGCGAAGTCCGCATTCGGGAGGGCCTGCCCGCGAGGCTCGCAATACGTTTGCCTGTTGATCCGGTCGAGACCGAAGATGTCATCTACCGCGAAAAGCGGTCAAAGGTAGAAAAGGCAGACGTCCGCTGGCGAGTGGAAGCGCGTGACATTGAACGCGCCCAGTGGAGCACCCTGGGTGAGGTTTTGCGCAGCGCCCCGGGAGTGCTGATTCATGAATCCGGTAACGGTCCCGTCACCGCCACGATTCGCGGCTCACGCAGCGACCAGGTGGTTGTGACACTGAATGGTGCTCCGCTGAACGACGGTTCCGGCGACGCGGTTGATCTCAGCAGTATTCCCCTCGATGCCGTGCAAAGCGTGGAGGTGAAAAGCGGATCTGCCGGACCGGCGGGTGCGATCGGCGGTGTGATCGCCGTGTCCACACGGTCTCTCCAACAACCGGAAGGTGTGCATGCGACGGTCAAAGTGGAGTCCGGCTCGATGGGACACTTTCAGGGATTCGGCAATCTTGCCTCATCGGGAAAGGATGGAGCGCTACAACTTCAGGTCTACCGCAGTCAAAACGACGGCAATTTCAGCTACACCGATGAGAGCGGTACCCGGCGTGAACGCGACAACAACGCGTCAAACAGCGCCGGCTTCTTCCTGCAGGGTCGCCGTACTCTATCCCAACTCTGGTCACTGAAGCTGCACGCTATCGGCCGGCAACGTACACTCGGCAGCCCGGCTCCCCTCTATCAGGCTCCCACGCCTGACGCGAAGCAGAACAATGAGACACTTCGGGGCAGTGTGACACTGCAACGCCACGGTCTGAAGACCGTCACGGCTCTTTCTATCCATGCCTCTCTGCGAAACCGTTATTATAACAACCCGTCTCGTCAGTGGAACGATCGCATCGAAAGTTGGGTCACTCATGTCCCGGTTGAGATTGAGGACCGAAGCCGTCAGTTTTCCATGCAGGGAGAACATGACACGGAGATCTTCCCGGCTTTCCATGGACGATTTACCGCCGGTCTTTCTGCTGAGACCTTCCGTAGCATCAATCTCACCGGCAACGGATCAGTGGACGATCGTCTCGCAGGGCATATTCTGCGTCAACAGGGCTGGTTCAAAATTGGAACACGGTCTCGGTACTCGGTTTCCCCCTCCTCCACGATTCGCCTTCATACAGGGGCGCGCCTTGACCTGCTTCGAGACCAACCCGGCTCCGACCACGTCGCCCCCCGTAACGATACTCACCTGGGCATGGAAGGCCGCTTGTCGTATCACCATGCCATAACAAAGCAACTCGATGGGTCGGTTTACCTTGGTGGCGGAAACTCTTTTTCCCCACCGTCCTTCAACGGTTCGTTCCTGCTGGAAAGTGTGTTTGCAGTCGGCAACCCAAACTTGAAGCCGGAGCGTGGTGTGGAAGCGAGTGCGGGCGGACGAGCTTCCTTCAGCGGAGAATCGGTCAGTTGGGAATGGGATGCAGCCGGGTTCATTCGGCGCACGGACGATCTCGTGATCTGGCGTCGCAACTATCGCGGACAGTACCACCCGGACAACCTGGGTCGCGCGAGGTTTGAAGGCATCGAGGCAGCGGCAGGCGTATCCTTCGTTCTCCTCGATAGCGAAATCGGCGGATCCATTACACTGCAGCGTGCAAGGAACGACGATCCAACCTCCCGTTATTATGGCAATCGGCTGCCGTTCCAGCCCGATTGGCACGGCTCCATGCACGCACAGGTGGAGATCCTGTACACTCTATTTCGAGCGGAACTGCGGTTCGCCGAGAGGCGCTATACAACCGAGAGCAACCTCGATCCCTACAGCAGCGCCGGCGGCGGCATCGAGCCATACCGTACTCTGGACGTGAGCATCGCACGCTCCTTCGCCCTTTTCAAAGGGCGCTACCGCCTCCGTGCGGGCATCGACAATCTCACCAACCGATCTTACGAACTGATCGAACGGATGCCGATGCCGGGTCGAACCTGGTATGTCGGATTGAAAGTTGAGTACTGACATGAATCTGGTTCGCACAATCAGGACACGCTTGTCCGAATTAAAAGCATGCACAGCACCGTTCACCTTGCTTGTTCTTCTCCTTGGACTGTCTGCCGGTTGCGACAATGATCCGGGCGGACCGCCCGATTCATCTGTGGAAGGTCAGGCATTCCTTGCGGTTGCGGGTTTTACCACGTTGCACCTGATCGACCTGGAGACGGGCGGTATTACCGGCCCTTACGGTCTGGGTAACGCCCCCAACTGGATTGTACCCGTCGGCAACGACCTCTTCGTGATCAACAGCCTGTCCAACGATTTGTCGCGGTTTCGTATGCAGGACGGCACCATCACCGACCTCGGACCGGTGGACATCGGTTTGCAGCAGAACCGGAATCCTTACGCCGGCGTAGCGGTAAACGACAGCACCATGTATGTCACCAACCTGCTGGAGAACAGCGTGAGTCGTGTCCGGCTGCCGGACGGCGAGATCTCCGACACGTATTTCGTCGGGACAGCGCCGGAAGGGCTTGTGTACGACAGTGGTATCCTTTACGTGGTCTGCACCGGGTACGATTTCCAGCGGTATGAATTCGGCACCGGCAGTCTTTACAGGATTGACACTCTTACGGATGCTGTCGAATCGATCCTTGAACCCGGCACCAACCCTCAGTTCATTGCGAGAGACGAACCGGGCCGTTTGCACCTTTCCGTGAGCGGAAACTACGATACCATTCCGGGCGAGTTCTGGAGAATCACCTTCGTCAGCGGACAGACCAAGACCAATCGCTTTCCTGTATCCCTGCATCCGGGACGTTTGACCGTCGCACCCTGGGAGCGTGTGTATGTCGCCGCCGGGGGATGGGCCAACCAGGGCTCTGAAGAAGGTGTGGTCATGAGCTACCCGACGGATTCACCGGGCAGTGTCGCCACCATCTCCACAGGATTAGGCGCCATCGATGTCGCAGCGTTTCAGGATCCTGAAGGCAACCGTTATGTCTATGCGGCCTGCATGGATGACGCTACCGTCGAAGCCTACCACTTCACCGACGGGTCCCATACACTCGCTGAGACTTTTTACCTGGACGACACACCACAGGTGCTGGCAATATGGCAGGTGACGGACCAGGACTAACCCGGATACTTCATGATTGACGAGAGTATTGTTTTCTAAAAAACTAAATTAACAATAAGTTATTCTCACGCCATACAGGTTTTCTCTGAAATAGATTGTGTCCAGGCCAAACTCATCTATTCATTCCCCCTTCGGACGGTCCCAACTGCGTGATCTGCTTTGTTCCGAAGGATTCGCAGTATTGCAATAAAGCTTCATCCTTCGCGCCTCACATCTGACGCAGTTTGAACTCGTGAAATATTCGGGAAAACACCTGTCACTCACCCCGGCGCGTCGAGCCTTCTCTCCTCTCATCGATGATAAAGCCCGTTCGCCTCTCCGCGATTTCTCTCGTAAATCATTACGTTTTAGTCTCATCCAAGTAAGCCCATTGTATACAAGCGAGTGAGTCCCATGAAAATCGTCCTTTGGATCCTGCAGATTGTGCTCGGGCTGATGATGATGTTCACCGGCATGATCAAGATGATCATGCCTTACGAACAACTGGCTGGACAGATGGCCTGGGTGCAGGACCTCCGACCCTTTATGATCCGTGTGATTGCCTTCTTCGAGTTGCTGGGCGGGATCGGCCTGATCATTCCCACCGCATTGCGGATCAAGCCTTTTCTCACGGCCTGGGCAGCTGTCGGCATCGGACTGATCATGACAGGCGCCGTCGCCACACATATCGTACGCAATGAGTGGGGCATGACCCTTCTGCCCTTCGGCCTCCTCCTCATGGCGGGCATCATCGCAATCGGCCGTTTCAAGATCTACCCGGTCCATCCGCGAGAATAGGCCGCTTCGGGTTACACCGTGAACAACCCGGCTTTACGTTTCGTCCTGCCGGCAGCTGCGCAAGCGAGTGTACCTCCTGTACATTCCTTATCCCTCGTCTCCGGGCAATTGCCCCGGGATTGATCCGTATTTTGTGAGTCGAGCGTCAGCTGAGAGGGAAAGGATTGAAACCCGATACCATCAGATTCACGATATCACTTTACGGGCTGCTTCTACTTGGCGTGTGTGCCA
Source organism: bacterium (assembly GCA_014729955.1). GTDB lineage: Bacteria > Electryoneota > Electryoneia > Electryoneales > Electryoneaceae > WJJA01. The sequence continues at coordinate 174 of WJJA01000259.1, read as the reverse complement.
ATCCATTTGCACATGCCCAAGACCTTTTTGCCGACAGTACCGAATCTGTCCAGTTTCTCGCCTTTCCCTATGTTTACCCAAGCCCCGAACTCGGCTGGGTATTCGGCGCCGGCAGCGACTTTTCTACCCCCTCAGGAGTATCAGTTGTCGCTGCGTTTCAGATCACGACACGAG
>WJJA01000258.1 GCA_014729955.1 bacterium | reverse complement strand
GTTGTATTAATTGGGGCAGCGATCATCACCCCGCCGGACATTTTCACGCAAGTGGTGCTGGCGTTGCCGATGGTGGTGCTCTACGAATCGAGCATTTTCCTCGCCAGGGGCGCCTATAAAAAGTACGAGAAGAGCCTGGAGTCTGTGTAGTTGCCGGTTTGTCTCTCAACCGGCATTCGGTCCAAAGCTGCGTTGTATCCCAATACAGGAGCGCTTGTGCTGCCGTCGGGCGGTGAAATCATCCTGGTCCTGCTGGCCGTGCTGATCTTCTTCGGCGCGAAGGATCTTCCACGTATTGTGCGCACAATGGGGCAATGGAGTGCAACTCTGCGGCGCGCTATGAATGATGTGCGCAGCGAATTCAACGCCATTGCCATCGAGGAAGAACTCCGCAAAACCCGTGAGATGGTCGAGAAAAACTACCCCTCGGCGAGCCAACAGGACACAAAAGAAAGCTCCGATACGCCTGACTCCGGTGTGAGCGAAGAAGGAGAAGCTGACGTTCGCTACCCGGAAGAATCGAATCGTACCGCTGACACCCCTGAAGAATCCACCGGCGATGAAACACCGCCCAAACCCGAGTGATACCACGTGTAACGGAAGGACCCGATTGCGACGATTTTCCCGGCTCTTCTCATCTGTTTCAATCCCGTGGCACGTCTGCCTTTTGAACAACCTGCATGATATCTTACCATGGAGTTAGGATTTCCTAATAAACATGGGAGCGGTACATGCGTCTGCTGAAGCTGTTCCGTGTGACGGCTGCGGTGTTTTTGCTGCTGCTGTGTACGGTGCACGATACGACTGCTGGAGAACCGAAGGTTGCGCCGTCCGCCGGGGAGATCTGCCCGATCCTGGTCGGCTCGAACATCCCGGACCTGACCCTCAGCACCTATCGTGGGACACCCTTCGATCTCACCTCGGCGGTACGCAGTCAACCGACCGTGCTCGTGGTGTACAGGGGCGGCTGGTGCCCGTACTGCACGAGTCAGCTGGCCGGCCTGCGGAAGGTGATGCCTGAACTGGAACCGTTGGGGTATCAATTGATCGCAATCAGTGCGGACCGTCCCTCGAAGCTGCGCGGCACCATCGAGGAACAGGACCTGTCTTACATCCTTCTATCCGACAGCGCCCAGGTCGCATCAAAGGCGCTGGGACTGGCCTTTGAAGTGGATAGGGGGACACGGACCCGTTACAAAGGTTTCGGGATCGATCTGCACGAGGCGTCCGGGATGGAGCACAACATCCTGCCCGTGCCGGCGGTCTTTGTGCTGGACATGGAAGGCGTGGTGCGGTTTTCCTATGTGAACCCGGACTATCGTATCCGGCTCGATCCTGCCATGCTGCTCGCCGCCCTGGAGAGTGTGAACCGTCGAGATGAACAGGCGAAGTGAACGTCGCCGCTCTACCTCAGAATGCACGTACGGCTTGCTACGCAGGGCATGTCTGCCGGCCGTCACGGAGGAATGACACGATTTGCGACGGCCGGCAGAATGCCCCTCCCCTTCCCGGTATGCTCATCCATGCCCCGGTCGTGCCGCACGGTGGAATACCCTATATTCCACCCGTTGATACCTGAGTGTTCCCACGCAGAGGAAGAAACCATGGCCGCATTGCAGCAAGGGGTACGAGTCGAGGACGGCTGGGTGGTGGTGACTTTACGTGTGCCGTACGCTGACACCGACAAGATGGAACATGTGTACTATGCCAACTACCTGGTCTATTTCGAGATCGGGCGAAACGAGTGGATGCGTGCCGCGGGCTTCACCTATGACGATTTCGAGAAAACCGGCTATTATGTCCCGGTCGCCGAGGCGCATGTGAAATACAAGGGCCGCGTCTTTTATGACGATGTGATCGAGGTGTGGACAATGACACGCATGGTGAAGAACACCCGCATCGAGTTCCTCTACCAGATCCGGCGGCCCGACGAAGAAAAGCCCTGTGTGCTGGGCCGTACGCAACATGCGGTGGTGAAGGACAACGGTGCGACGGTACGTGTGCCGGAATCGCTGCTGAAGCTGTTCGACGCCCTGCCTTCGCCGGCGGTGGATGATTCCGTCTTTCCGTAACTGCTGCATGATGCAGGTTGTGCATGACGATTCAACCGGGGTTGCAAACCCCGGCCGCGCAGCTGCGGCCCATCAATCGCCCCTGTCGTAAGCTCCTCGCTCCGGACGTCAGTCCGTGGGGGGGGAGAAGCGCACCACCTTTTGTACTGAGTGGGGCGGGCAGAGACTCCCGCCCTACCCATTTTAAGGCATAGCCCGAATCTTTCATGAATGAAGAAAGCATTCTTTTCTAAATACTATATTAACAAAAAGATAGTGTCGCGCTATATGGTTTTGCTTCGGCACAGAATGTTTTCAAGGCAAACTCATCTATTCATTTCCCCTTCGGGCGGTCCCAACTGCGTCATCTGCTTTGTTGCGAAGGATTCGCGGTATGGCAATACAGCTTCATTCTTCGCGCCTCACATCTGACGCAGTTTGAACTCGTGAAATATCCGGCATAGCTCGGGCTACCTCCGGAAATCAAACCTCCCGGCGTCGACGACTACGCCTGAGGCGCACAAGCCCGGGTTACGGCTCCCGTTATATGGAGAAAACCCCCGCCGATCTAGTCAGCGGGGGATGGATGTTTGTGTCCTTCAGGGGATGGTGTCCCCGAAGTGTGTCAATGACTTACTTGCCGGCGAGGTTGTTCTGCGCCTGCATGAAGGCGATGGCGTTGTCGAGCAGCGCCTCGGCGTAGTACGGATTGTGCACACCCTTGGAACCGTCGTTGTCTACGAACGCATATGCATAGCCCGCCATGCGCTGTTCCACGGTGGTGATTTCCGGGTCGCCCAGATCGTGGGAATCGTCCACACCGATTTCATCCAGCAAAGTCGCCAGCTTGGTTTCAATGGTCGTCTGGAAGCCGTCCACATCGAAGTCCTGCGCGCCGGGGTGGCAGGTTTGGCAAAGCGCGACATCGGGCGCGAACTCATGGTTCTGGTGTTCCGGCGAGGTGGTGGTGTACTGCATATGGCACGCCACACAAGCCTGCTGGGTGTTACCTTCGAAGTCGCGGGTCACGCTCTGGTGGGCGTGAGAACGACCGTCGGCGTAGTCGTAGCCGTCTATTTCATAGCTGCCGGTGCCGAGGAACATGTCCATCTGAGGGCTGGGGTGCGGACCAAAGTGCTCGTAACCTTCCGCGATCTGGTCTTCCACGTTGTCCACGTCACGACGGGCGTGGTGGCACTGGGCACAGGTCTGCGCGGTGCCGTAGCCGCTGAAGGTTGCCTCGTAATTGACGTTGTACAGGACCTCTTGATCCGCGATGGTGCGAAGCTGCATATCATACCCGTCGTTGTGCGGGTCATGGCAGGTGACGCACCCGATCAGACTTGCGACTTCCGGACGTCCCATGCCGGCATAGTCCGGGTCGTTGGTCATGATGTAGCCTTCGGATGTATGGCAGGTCCAGCAGTTGGAAAAGGCGTTAAACTCATCGTTGTACTCTTCGATGGTCATCTCGTGAGTTTCCAGTGCGCCGCCGTGTCCGGACATCGCCCATTCATCGAGCTGGTTGTGGTGGCAGGGATCGCAGAGCGCGAGATACTCGCCGTCCTCCATGCGAGTGGCGAACGAGACTTCGGGCTTGTGGTCGGTGTAGGTCGATCCCATCGGGCCATGACAGGCTTCGCACTGCACGCCTTCCAGCATGGCGATCCGTGTGGAGTCTTCCGCAGTTTCCGGCGGCCAGTAATCGTCGTAGCCGTCCGAGGTCGCGCCGTTGTCCACCAGGTTGTGTTCATCATCGACCGTACCGTCAAAGCCGGTCGTGTGGCAGGAGAGGCAGTAGGCGTCATCAGAGCCGAAGTCGGCCAGAGATGCTGTTGCCTCATGATGCCCTGTTTCCATCCACTGCTCGGTCGCCTCACTGTGACAGCCGATGCAATTGTCACCGTTATTACCCATCCAGGTATTCTCGGTGAAGCCAGGCCCTTCAGGGCCCTGGGGTCCTTCCGGCCCCTGCGGTCCTTCTTCGCCTTCACAGCCGACCATGAACGCAAATGAGATCGCGAACAGGAGCGCGCAACACACACGCAACGTCTTCATCCTGCCTCCCCTTACAAAAGGTTGCAATGGTTGTTTTCCAAAGAATCTCGCACGACAGCAATTGTTAGCACACGTCGCATGGTACGGAAACATTAAC
>WJJA01000257.1 GCA_014729955.1 bacterium | reverse complement strand
GTTTCGCCGGCGTGAAGCGTTTGCGGCGGTCAAAGAGGCCGGATGGGAACTCCCGCTGCCGATCATTATCGTCGGCGGCATATACGGCGGCATCTTCACGGCTTCGGAAGCCGCCGCGATCACCGCGGCCTACCTGGTGCTGGTCGAGGTTTTCATCCACCGTGACATTCACCCCCTGCGTGACCTGCCGCGCATCGCCCGTGATTCCACGGTGCTGGTCGGGGGGATCCTGCTGATCCTGGGCGCGGCGCTGGGACTGACGTCCTACCTGGTGGACGCCGAGGTGCCGCAGACGATACTGGCCTGGATCCAGCAGTACATCGGTTCAAAGTGGATGTTCCTGCTCGCGCTCAACATTTTCCTGTTGATCGTAGGCGCGATGATGGACATCTTCAGCGCGATCATCGTGGTCGTGCCGCTGATCCTGCCGATCGCCCAGCAGTTCGGGATCAACCCGGTACATCTCGGGGTGATCTTCCTGACCAACCTGGAGATCGGCTATTCCACACCTCCGGTCGGGCTGAACCTGTTTATCTCGAGCTTCCGCTTCCGGAAGCCGGTGTTGAAATTGTACGGTGCCACGCTGCCGTTTCTCGGCATCATGATTGTGGTGCTGCTGATCATTACATACTGGGAAGGGCTGTCGCTTGCCCTGGTCCGTTTGCTATTCGGGGATGCTTCAGGATGAATCGCAGGCTTCGTACGCTCTCGCTTCTGACTGTCACTCTGCTGGTCGCGTCATTCGCCGTTTCCCAGGTGCAGCGTTCGGTTCGCGGCACCGACGGTCCGACCGTCCTGTCACGATCGGATTCGCTCTATCATCAGGCGCGCCACATGGACGCTGTGCATGCGTTGGATGAGGAAATCGCCGAACACCCGGAAGATCCGATCCTCCTGTTCAACCGAGGCGTGGCGGCGCAGCTTGCCGGACAAGGCGGCGACCGGATCTGGTTCGAGCGATCCCTGGTGTTTGATCCCGAGGCCGCTCATACGCGCTGGAAGCTGGGTGAAGCGCTGACACGGGAGGGCAACCTGGACAGCGGCGAGGTGCATCTCGCCAAAGCGGTACAGATCGACCCTGCCTATTTCGAAGCACGCGTTGCCCTCGGCCGGAACCTGCGTTTGCAGGGGCGTGTGGATGAAGCGATACGTGTCATTGAGCAGACCATCACCCCCAAGCGCACCTACCCATACAGCTATATCGAACTCGCCGCCTGCCATTTCCAGGAAAACCGTCTGCGGACAGCGGCGGACATTCTGGAGGAGGGACGTGACCGCTTCCCCTATGAGCAGGTCCTGATCGAATTGATTCGCATGTACGGTGTCCTGGAGGACAGTGCCGGTCTGCATGATGTCGGCGAGCAGTATCTCACCTTCTACCCGATCGGCCCCAACCGCGAAGAGGTCCTGCAAATCCTTGACGCGAAGATTCCATCCGTACCTTTCGACGCGGACACGGTCTACAAAAACATCGCCTACCCGGATGATTATGAGGTGTATGATCCGGCGGAGATTCTTCCCGTCAACAAGCGTCTGCACTACGATGTTCGATATTCCCTGCTCAAGTTGGGGGATCTGACTGTCGATGTCCGCGAAGGGATCTACAAGGGCAAGCCGAGCTGGCGCATTCAGTACATTGCCCGGACCGCCCCGGGCCTGCCGTTTATAACCGTGAACGACACCTTCCGCGCCTACGTGCATCATGACATCCGCCACACCCAATGGCTCGAGATGCGTTACAGGGAGAAGGACTATACCTCCCACACGGTGTATGATGCCGACTACCAGACCGGCTGGTTTTCCGAACGCACGATTGAAGGGGACGGCCACTGGTACTACATCGAACACCCGATTCCGCCGAATACCTTCGATGCGACCAGCATGCTCTGGTACAGCCAGCAGCTTGTCGTACAGGAAACCGGCGGCGTCTCCACCAACGAGATCAGCGGTGGTTTTGAACATACAATTATCAACTACAAGGGGCCGGACGGTTCCAAGAGCTTCGGCGATGAAACTTATGATGTGGTGCATGTGGACGGTATGCTGAAGTACTCCGGCATGGTCGGCCTCACCGGCGACTACAAGGGCTGGTTCATGCAGGATTCACCCTTCTGGCCGCTGGTGGGGAAATTCAAGATTTTCCTCGGCTCGATCACGATACGTTATGACCATGCCGGCGACACCCCCATGCCTGCCGGGCCTTCATTTGTTGAATACCCCCCGGAAACAGGCAGTTAAGCGCAGGTGTGCCGGTGGAGTGATTCAGGATAAGCTCCGTCTCCTCCTCCATTGCGCTCGGGAGTTTCGTACAATACGTAAAACCCAAATCATGGGGGATACGTGCGCGGTCGTCTTCGATTCAATGACAAAGTCGTAATTGTTTTTGCTTTCCTTTTTGCGGTTGTCCCGTTCGTCACGGCTGCACCCGCTTCGCTGTACGGGGCACCCTTCCTGCAAGCCTACACGCCCGACGAGTACGAAAGCACAGGGCAGTGCTTTGACGTCGCCTTCGCGCCGAACGGAGTGACCTATGTCGCCAACGGCGGCGGGGTGCTGGAGTTTGACGGCAGGCGCTGGCGCACCGTCGAGAACACAGGACACCAGGCGTTTCTTGCCGTTGCCGTGGACAGCCTTGGCCGGGTCTGGACCGGCGGCATTTCGGATTTTGGCGTCCTGGTCGAGAAACCCGACGGCATGCTGCGGTACCAGGTACTCGAGCCCCAACTGCCGGACAGCCTGCTCGAACCGAGGTCGGTCTGGCGGATACGCATATGGAAGGGAACCCTGTACCTGCAAACCCCGACCGCCCTGCTTACCTACAAGCCTGACAGGAACGATCCGCGTTCCGGCGAATGGGGCATCCATACAATGGAGAACGGTAAAAGCCTTTCCATGGCGATGCCGGCGCGAGGAAAGCTGTGGTTGAAACGGCGCACCGAGCCGCTCGTGACCCTGCAGGACGACTCGTTTGAGGTCGTGCCCGGAGCTAAAGACTATTACGGCCATGCGTTCATGCACGTTCTCCCGTTCGACGATTCCTCGTTGCTGCTGACCTCCTACCGCCGGGGATTGCACCTCTACGACCAGGAACAGGGGCGCTTTTTTCCGCTTCCCGGTGAGTTGAACCGTTTCCTGGGCTCCGATATTGCATTCGGTTCCACTCGTCTGCCCAATGGGCATTTCGCCCTCGCCTCCACGCAACATGGTGTGATCGTCTATGACCGGGAAGGCCGCATCCTGGAACAGGTGGGTCGGGATGAAGGATTGCCCACCGTGGTGACACGTCGACGAGGAGTGCTGGACCGTAATGACGGTCTGTGGGTGCCGTGCGATTTCGGCATCGCTCGAGTAGAACTGACCTCGCCGTTTCGTGTGCTCGGAGAAGCGCAAGGACTCGATGGTGCGGTGCTCAGCCTGCAGGTGTACCGGGGAACCCTCTACGCCGCCACGTCACGCGACCTGTATCGGCTCGAAAGGTCCGATACTCCCGGCGGCACCGGACGATTCGAGCCGGTTGAAGGTGTCGGCCGAGCCTCCTGGTGGTTGAAGGCCAACGGGCCGTTCCTCTATGTGGGCACCGGGCGTGGCCTGGTGCAGATCGACCCGGAGGGCCATGTGGTCGAGGTTGAGGGTACCAACGGCAACACCTTCGGCATGGGCTTCTCCAACGACGGCCGCTACCTCTATCTCGGCGCGGAATTGAAGGGCATTTTCCTTTATCGGCTTGCACAAACGGGAGCGCGTTTCGTGGACAAGATCTACGAAAGCTCGCGCAGCATTCGTTTCATCCACCACGATCCGCAGGGTCGGCTGTGGACGATCATTGAAAACGCCGGCAGGGTACGCCTCCATCGTGGACCCCATGATCCGACAAAGAATGCCCCTCTCCATTTGACGGATCTTACCGATTCGCTGGGCATCAAGGGCGAACTGCACGAGACCATGATCATGTGGCGGGACCGGCTCTGGATCGGCACAACGAAAGGCCTGTTCGCCTACGACTCGGATACTGATCGTTTTCTGCCCGACGAGGAGGTTCTTGGATTTGATGTCGGACCGTTGAAGGAATTCGCCGCGCCGATCGTGGATCGGGCCGGCCGGCTTTACGCCTCCACCGACTTGAACCGTGTCCTGCGGATCGATCCCGACGCCCCGGAACAAGAGCGAATCAGCATGCCGCTGCTGCGTGCGGAGATGCGACTGGTTCTCGCGTTTGCCGAAAACTCCGCGAACGGCCTGATTCATGCCGGTGGTGACGACGGTCGTGTGCTGACCTACGATGCGCCCGGCGATACATTTACCGCTGCCCCGCCCGAATGCTTGATCCGTCGAATCGTAGCGGCGGACGACAGCGTCTTTGCGGGATCAAGACTATACCCGGAAACTGCAGACGGATTGCACCTGCCGTGGTCGCTGAATCGGCTGCGCGTAGAATGGTCCATCCCACCGAGGAACGGACTTGGATCGGAAGAATACCAGTACCGCCTCGTCGGCTTGCACCAGGAGTGGAGCGACTGGTCGAGTGAGGTGTACCGTGATTTCAACCACCTGCCTCCCGGACGGTACCGGTTCGAAGTACGCGCACGGGATTTTGACGATCGTATCGGCCCCGCGGCCGCCCTGCCGCTAACCATTCTGCCCCCCTGGTAC
>WJJA01000256.1 GCA_014729955.1 bacterium | reverse complement strand
GGTGTGTGGAATACCTTTCTGCAGTGGGGCGTCCCGCATTTTCTCACTGTCGGCCTTGGACTTACGGGCCTTATCGGTTTGCTGCGTGGTACCGAGACGCAGCGTCGCAGGGGAGCCGTGCTGCTGACCGGCTTCCTCGGTTCCCTGCTGGTTGCGCTGACCGGCGCACGCCTGTTCGGGCATTATTTCATCCCTGCAGCGGCGTTCGCCGCCTGGTGCGCGGCGGAGGGGGCTGTACTTACGGCCGCACAGCTGCGAACGGCCGAGCTACGGTGGCGTTCGCATATCGGCATCGCAGGGGTGGTGATTGTGCTCGCAGGCCTCTGGATCCCGATCAGCCGCTTTCACGGCGGAGCCTGGGATGCACGCCTGCAGGCGGCGACACAAAATGCGCAGATCCGTGAAAAACTGAGCGACCTGACGACAGCGGTGCAGACCCTGACACGTCCGGAAGAGAAGATCTGGATCTGGGGCTTTGCGCCGGAATTGTACGTGCGCGCAAGGCGCAGTTGCTCTACGCGCTTCATCAACTGTAACTATCTGGTGGGACTTGTTCCCTGGGTCAACGCTGCGCCCGGCATCGATACCAGCGACTGGATCATTCCCGGAAGCTGGACGCTGTTGCAGGAAGACTTGACACAGCACCCCCCGGTAGCGATTCTTGACGCCTCCGAGGCTGACTACCAGTTCTGGGGAAAGTACCCGCTCGAAGGGAATGAAGCGCTCGTCCGATGGATACAGAGGCACTATGTCGATGTGGGTACCTTTGACGGCTTTCGGATGTATTTGAAACATGATGCCGCCGAACGTGAAGGGGTCGCTGCCTCGCGCTGACATGAGTAGACGGCGCAGCCTGTTGGTGTGGACCCGAGGTCGCCCGGCGTCGCTGACGCCGGGGAAGCTGTACCTCGGCCGACACAGCAGAGCCTGAATCATCGAGGCTGTCGGGTATTCGGGGCTTGATGCACGCGTCCCGGTGCTATTATGATGCAAACGTACCGATCAACGGTTGGATTGACACAAGCAAACACTTGGACCATGAAAGTTTCACAAATCCTCTATCGTTTTCTGCTCAGGCCGCTGACCCATCGGTGGCCGGTGAAGCTAAACGTCCTTATCCTGGCCGCGATGCTATGGGTGTTTGTTGCGGGAAATCAGACCTACGAAGTTGAAATGCCCGTGGAAATCAACCCGGTCAAGACACGTCCCGGCAAGGTTGTCATCAGTGAGATTCCCCGCTATGCGACTGCACGTGTTTCCGGCACGGGCAAGGACCTGGTGGTACTGAAATACATTCAACACCCTGTGCTGGAACTGGATCTTCATACGATTCGCGAGTATTACAACTACCCCTTGAAAACGGAGTTTGTGATCACTCCGCCGGGCATGAATGTGCGTGTGGAATCGATCCTTGAACCGGATACTGTGTACGTCCGTCTCGGCAATCGTGTCAGCAAACGTGTCCCGGTCGAACCACAGGTCACCGTTCAACCGAAAATGGGGTATACCCTGCTTCAGGACATCGAAGTAGTCCCTGACAGTGTCACGGTGTCGGGTCCGACGGACCTGATGCGCTCGATCCAGGCGATTTCCACCGAGGAACGGACCTTTGTAGATGTTCACAAGCGCATGGTGGAGGACGAGGTTCCGCTCGAGCTGCCGGAAGATGACGCGCTTTCGGTGGAACCGAAGATCGTGCTGGTGCGTCTCCACCTCGATCGTATCGCGGAGCACACCATGGAGCGCATCCCTGTGGGAGCGGTGCGTGTACCGCTGGGGCGACGAGCGAGCGTGGAACCGTCCCGCATCGATGTCATCCTGCAGGGTCCCGCGTCCAAGCTGGCTGCGCTCGAGCAGGACTCCATCGATGCGTTTGTCAATATGACCCAATGGAGCGGTGACCAGAAGATGTACAGCCCTCGCATACGCCTGCCGGACCGGATCGAGCTGGTCCGTACCATCCCTGACAAAGTGCGCGTGCGCATGGAGGTCAGCGGCGATTGAAAGTCCTTGGGATTGAAACCTCGTGCGATGAAACAGGTGTGGCGCTTGTCATCGATGGTGCCGTTGTCGAGCAACGTGTCGCCACTCAGGTGGAGCACGCGGAGTGGGGTGGTGTAGTGCCGGAAATCGCGAGCCGACTGCACCAGCGTGCGCTCGCAAAAATGACTCAAGACGTGATGCAGGCAGCCGGGTTGGGCCACTCTGACCTGGACGGTATCGCTGCGACCCACGGCCCCGGTCTGATCGGTGCGCTGCTGGTCGGTGTCAGTTTCGCCAAGGGCCTGGCTGTCGCCCACCGTATTCCTTTTATCGGCGTCAACCATCTCGAAGCGCACATCTTTTCGCCTCATGCCGCGGGCGAAGTTCTTCCGATGCCGGCGCTTGCATTGCTCGTCAGCGGGGGGCATACCGAGCTGTTTCGTGTCAACGGGTTCGGACGCTACCAGCTTCTCGGCGCGACCCTGGACGACGCGGTCGGCGAAGCGTTTGACAAGGTCGGCGGCCTGCTTGAGATCGAATACCCCGCCGGCGCGGCCTTATCGCGCCTGGCCGCATCGGGAGATCCTCAACGCTTTACTTTGCCGGTGCCCCGAACTGAACAGCCTTTTCAATTCAGCTTCAGCGGGTTGAAAACCGCGGCGCTGCGGTTGGTGCAATCGCTGGAAGGAAAGCCGCCGCAAACCTGGCGTGCCGACCTCGCGGCATCGTTCCAGGAAGCTGCGGTAACGCAGCTGATTGTTCGGCTGGACCGTGCACTCGAAAATGAATGGTACCGCAGTGTGGTCCTTGCCGGCGGAGTGGCGGCGAATCAGTTGCTGCGCAAACGCGCCGAGCAAATTGCCGCACGGCATGATATCCCCCTCTTTCGACCGCCCCTGCAGCTTTGTACCGACAATGCCGAGATGATCGCCTGGGTTGGCTGGAAACGTCTCACGGACGGCTGCACCGATCCGCTCGACCTGGAAGCGGACCCGAACCTTAGCCTGGCATGGGATGATCTCAGCGGCACAGACCATTCACGGGGGGGTATCGAAATCGATATCCACAGTCGTGCCGTGAAGAAGAAACGAGGCGCGACGTCGTGACCCCTGTTGAACTGCATACCTCCATCGGCCTCGGCTGGACCCTGCTCGCGGCACTCCTGCTGCTCACCTTTTCCGGGTGGAGCTACCGGCGTATCCGTCCTCCCGGTCCGGTCTGGTTGCGCATCCTGCTCGCGTCCCTGCGCGGCATAGCCCTGGTCCTGCTGTTGTTGCTTGTTGTCGACTTCCAGGTGCGCTGGGAATCGGAGGAGCCGGAACAGAAGCGCGTCGCCGTCCTGGTGGACCGCAGCGAAAGCATGGGTCTGCGAGATTCTCAGGGTCCGCGTGATAAGACCGTCCGTGAACTTCTGCGAACGCCCTTCTGGGAAGAGGTTCGACAATCCCGTCGGCTGGAATGGATCACCTACGCCGGGGCTGCGAGAACCGTGAACGGTCCCGGCGACATCGGCGAAGCGGACGGCCCGGTCACCAATCTTGAGCAGGCATTTACCCACCTGGCGGTGCGTCCGCAAGAGCGCGTGGATGCGGTCGTGTTGATCAGTGACGGTGCCGTCAACCGCGGCGGCTCGCCCGGCCGCGCGGCGCGACGACTCGGGGCGCCTGTGTTCGTGGTTGCAGTCGGGGACAGTCTGCCGCCGCGCGACCTCGCGATCACCGAAACCGTCGGCCCCAACCTCGCTTACCAGGGAGAAGAACTGCCGCTGAACGTCACCGTCCGCGGCACGCGACTTGAAGGCGAGCGCACGGTCGTACGTGTGGTCAATGAAACCGGCCGTGAACTCGCACGCGACACCGTGCAGTTTCGATCCGATACCGAGGAGCACACACTCGAGTTCAAACTCACACCTGACCGAGCGGGGCTCGCCGACTGGCGCGTGGAAGCCGCGCCGGTCCCGGACGAGGTCCGTGAGGACAACAACCAGCGGCATGCTGCCGTGCGGGTTTCGGAACGGCGCCGCACGGTGATTCTGTTCGCTTCCGTGCCTTCCCCGGATGCTTCCTTCCTGGCGAAGGCGCTGGAGGATGATAAAGACACCGCGGTGCGTGTGATGATCGCCGGCGGACCGGGGGGCCGCCTGCTTCGAGGAGATGCTCCAACCGATGCGCAGTTGGGCGAGGTGGACGGCATCATCGCCCTGCTCGACAGCCCGGTGACACCCTCCGCGATGCAGATCTGGCGACAGCTTGCCGACAGCGGCCTGCCGATGATGGTGCTGACAGGCTTCACCCCGTCACGGCGTGCCCTGGAACCCATTGCAGACCGCATCGGCGGTCTCGAGACCGCCCCTGCGCTCGAGACCGTGCAGCTGGAACCCGCGAAGCTGCATCCGGTATTTACTATCGAGGGGCGCTGGTGGGATCTTGACACGTCTCCTCCCCCACTGTCCGTGCCCGGCTATATCGCCGCCGGCGGCGTAACAATCGCTTACACAACAGACACCGAACGGCCGGTGGTCGTGGAAGGCAACGGGGCACCGCGCACCCTGGTCTGGTTTGCAGGCGGCCTGTGGCGCTGGAATTTGAGCGTTCGACCGTTGGACCCGACAGGGCAGGGCATGCGCGGACTGCTGGAACGTACCGTGCGGTGGCTGGTCACCTCGGAAACAGAAGAGCGTATCAGCGTGGAACCGTCCGCCGACCTTTATACAGGCGGCGAGGTGATTGAATTGACCGGCCGTGTGCGCGATGAAGGGCTTCGACCCGTGGATGATGCCGTGATCACCGCCGAAGTGCGCCGGGGCGGCACAACACGCACCATCGAATTGCAGCCCCTTGGAGGCGGACGGTATTCCTCACGGGTCCAGCCGTGGGGTGAAGGACGCTACAGCATGACTGCGACCGTGGAGACCGGCAGCGGCAGCTATACACGCACCGCTGAGTTCGTCGTCGATCGTTTCAACCTCGAGACCACCGATCCGCGCATGCGACCGGGTTACCTGCGCGCTGTCGCGCAGTCCACCGGCGGAGTGTTTCTGTTGCCCGAAGAGATCGACTCCCTGCCCGAACAGCTGCCTGTATCACGCTCTACCAGCTGGGTGCAGCATTCGTGGGACCCTTTCGGACGCTGGAGCACGCTGTTGCTGATCGTCGGCCTGTTCGCTCTGGAATGGTTGATTCGGACACGGCGGGGAATGTTGTAAGACGCTCCCCTACCGCACGAGCATCAGTCTTCTCACCGTCTGCTCTCCGGCATCGGTCCGTACCTCGATGAAATAGAGTCCGCTCGCCCATCCGACCGCATTCACGTTGAACCGTGCATAGCCCGCAGCATGTTCTCCCGTCACAGGAGTTGCAACCACCTGCCCGAGGGCGTTGTAGACCCGCACCTGTATTGTCGCAGGACGTGGAAGGGCGACCTCGACATGCGCAGTGGCGTTGAACGGGTTCGGGTAGAGCGCGCTGATGCCGAACTCGGACGGCAATGCTTCACGACCGCTCTCGTCCACACCGCTGGCTGGATCGCCGCGACCGCTCAATTCCACCGTCTTCTCCGGGTTCCCCGGCATGTTGCTCGCAATCTGCAGCAGGCCGTCAAAGAGGTCTTCGCCGTCCGGCGTGAACTCAACCCAGAGAGTGTCGGTCTGATCCGGGGAGAGTGCAAAGCTCAATCCCGGGTCGACGGCGAATACCCCCGGCGTCTCGATGGACACCTGCGAGATCTCCAGCTCGGCAACTCCCGGATTGATCACCACCAGAGGGCGCCGTGCCGTATGACCGGGCACAATCGCGTCGAAATCCAGCCACGCCGGCCGGCAGCGCAGGAACGAACCTGTGATGGTGCGAGCCAGCGGACCGATATCGGCACGTGTGCCGTCGGGATCGGGCGGAGCGTCCGGGTCGCCGGCGTTGATGCATGGGGAGTCGTCCCGCAATGCGAATGCTCCGGCCGCCGGATTGGTCAGAAGAGGATTCTGGAACAGGTTGCCGTGGGTATCCGTCGAGTCGCCGTACGGACCGACATCTGTCAGCAGCCCGAAGCCGGCCGGAACCGCCCCGTTCGCGTCACCGCCCTGGTTGTTGTAAAAGCAGTTCCAACCAAGGTCAGCCGCCTCGGACGGGTTCACAATACGCACTGCCTGCCCCTCGACCTGACCGGCGAAAATGGAATGACGGAGGGTCATGGTGCCGCCTGTGAGGTCAATACCCGCAGCGGTTTCCGACTCATTGCCGTAAAAGAGGCAGTGCCGCAGGTTTGCCGAACTGTTGTTCAAGACCGAGATAGCTCCGCCGGGCATTTGGGCGGTGTTGCCGTCGAAAATGCACCGTGCAAATCGGACATGAGCCTCCTGCTGCAGGTCTACCGCACCGCCGCGTTCGATGGTAAAGTTGTCGGTGAAACGGCACTGCTCGAACACCGGGCTCGATTGATAGACCTCCACTGCACGGTCAAAGCTGCCCTCGAAAATACAATACCGGAAGCGACTTGTGTCGGGGGACAGGGTATTGATGAATAGCCCGTCCCAGCCGGCAGAGGCCTCC
The DNA here is from genome assembly GCA_014729955.1 of bacterium. Classification (GTDB taxonomy): domain Bacteria; phylum Electryoneota; class Electryoneia; order Electryoneales; family Electryoneaceae; genus WJJA01. The sequence continues at coordinate 3,514 of WJJA01000256.1, read as the reverse complement.
GCCGCATGGAAATGGATCGGATCGTCTGCGGTGCCGTCCGCAATCAACAGTCCGTGCACCACCAACTCCGCCTCATCCATGAACAGCTCCGCACCGGCTTCGATGACAAGCGTATCCTCCAGCGGCACGGTCAATTCGCCGGTCATCACCCAGCCGTTGCCCTCCAGCACACCGGAAATGGTGCCGGAGAGCGGGATCTGTTGCAACAGGACAAGCAGACCGATCGAACCGCTGGATTGCACAAAAACATGCAGCACCGAGTCCGGGTAGAAATCTTCATGAGACAGGAAAATGTCGTACACTCCGACCACCGGGTTCACGGAGAAGGCTCCGTTCACATCGGTATAGGCGGTGTCAGGCACACCGGTGACCGAACGGGGTCGAAAGACCAGCTCGATCTCCTCGTGAGTTTGCCTGTACTCCAGCTGCGCGGCACCGGTGATTTGATGAGTTCCCGGGGGAGCGGGCGGATCGGCTCCGTCGCCGGTCTGCTCCCGCGAGACAGCGCCGATATCCGGCAGGGTGCCGTCCGGGTCGGGATCTTCACGCCAGTCTCCGGCGTCGATCACCAGCGAGCCCGCTGTCGGTGTGAAATCCTCGCCGTTCGGGTCCGTGAAGGTCGGCCACCCTTCGACATTGTAGTTTACATCGCAGAGATCGTCGCTCGCGTTAAAGGTCACATTCACACCCAGCCATTCCGGCACATCCCCGCCCCATCCGTCGCCGGTGCCGACCACGTTGAACGCCACATGCGGGAAGCATTCGAAGAAGTAGACGTCGTCCCCGTTGCCGAACAGCGCACTGTTGGTCAGCACCGCGTCACTGCTGCGGTAGAAGTAGATCCCTTCACCCCAGCTTCCGACATCGTTCTGGTAGATTACACAGTGGTCGATGGTCGGCGCTGAACGTGTCACGTATATCCCGCCGCCGGCCGTGCCGCTGTAATTCTGCATGACCACCGTGCGGGAGATGATCGGGGAGGAGCTGCTGTAGGAGTTGATGCCGCCGCCGTAGTTGCCGGCGTTGTTGGAACGCACGATACAGCTGTCCACCGTGGGAGAGGAGTTCGAGATATGGATCCCGCCGCCGGTGGAACCGGAAACGTTGTTCAGCAGCCGGCTGCCCCGGATAGTGCCCTGGCTGTTGTTGAAGAACGTGACCGCTCCGCCCCAGTTTTCCGACTCGTTGTTCGTGAATTCGCACCCTTCGATCAGGGGATCGGCACCGTTGATAAAAATCGCCCCTCCGCTCAGCGAAGCGAAGTTGTCCTCAAAGGTGCAGAATCGAATGGTGGGAGAGGATCCGGAGATGCTGATCGCCCCGCCATAGAGCGCTTCGTTTTCCAGGAACGTGCAGTGTTCGATGGTCGGCTGCGCGCCATCTCGAACATTCACACCGCTCTGGTACGCATCCTTGATCAGGCAATAGGTGAGCCGGGACTCCGAGGCACCACCGCCGGAAAAGGTGAGAGTCTGAAACTGCTCGACGCCTACTTCGGTCTGGGAACGAAACACAATGGTATCGGTCTCGGTGCCTTCGGCCAACAGGGTGCCGTACACATTGAACGGATACCAGCCGACAAAGAGGATTTCCGCGCCCGGTTCGAACACCAGGGTGCTGTCATAATCCACTGTGATCGCGCCGACTACATGGTACGTGGTGTCCTCGAGGGTGCCGGAGAGACTCCCCTCGATTTCGACCTGCGCTGCCGCCGTCACGGCAAACAGCGCCCAACAGACTACCGTGCTAAGGAAAACCCGTGCTGTCATGATGCCCCCGTATCGACTTCGGTTCCCATACATGCTGCGTGATCCATGGACTACTCTTAATATTGCCGCGCGGCACGAACATGGCAAGGGTTGAAAGCGCTTCCGTATAAAAATCGGGTTTATAAGATGACTTGTCTGCGCCGGCTGCTTCCCCCGGGCAAACCGCGGTCAGCCGGCGAAAAGCACCTGCGTGAACATCAGGTAAAAGGCGAAGGCCACCATCATCAATCCTTCGCCTGCGATGAAACCGGAGGCGAGGCTCGCGCCGTATTTCTCGACACGATCCGCCCGACGGCGTGCATACAGCATGGTCAGGAAGGCGCCCAGGCACATCGCAATGGAGTATTCCGCCGGGACCATGAAGGCGATCCCCAACGCGACCGTACTCGGGAGAAACGGCTTCATGCGCGGGATGAACTGTCCCAGCAACGGCAGCACGATACCGACCGCTGCGCCGATGCCCGCTCCCCACAGCGCATAAGGCGGCAGCGCACCGAACCCTTCGGTCAGGATCTCTGCGGTCTTGTACCAGGCATACACCGCCGGACCGGGAAACTCATCACCGGGGATCTCGTAGACCATCTTCAGCACACGGTACACGCCGGCGACGACGAACACACCGACGAACACACCGAGGATCTGTGCGATCACCTGCTTGCGGATCGACAACTTCATCATGTAGCCGGCCTTAAGGTCGTGCATCAGGTCGCCGGCCTGGCCGGCACCGGCGGAGGTGACTGCGGCTGCCATCAGGTTTACTCCCATCTGCCCCGGTGCGATCGGTCCGTATACCAGCTGTGTGATCTTGCCCATCGCCCCGACCGGGTTGATGTCGGTCTCGCCGGTGGCACGCACGGCAATCGACGCGATCACCATGGACAGAATCACCGCGAGAATGCCCATGTACCACGGGATGCCGAACAGCACCCACCCCATCACGACAACAAGGATGGTCGCGAGCAGCATCCCGACCAGCCACCATTTCATCGGGTAGGGATCGAGCGCACGATCCTCCGGGGTGTCGTCGTGGTGTCCGCGCTCGGCTGCACCCCGCAGAGAGCGAAACGTCTTCGCGATGGTCTTGTACTGCAGCGCGAGGGCCGTAATCGATGAGGTGACCATCAGTGAAACCCCGGTCCAGAGCACCCAGTTGAACCCGGCACGGTAGGGGTTTTCGGTTTGCGGCGGATTGGAAATGGTCGGGATCGGATCGCCGGCACGATCCGGGTTCATGCCCGCCAGGGCGAGCAGCTCAGGCGGCGCATGATAGGCACGAAGCACTCCGACCTGGTCGATCTCGGGACGGTGGCTTGCGATCTGGTACGCGTGATGCAACGCCTGATCGTAGGCGATCGTGAGATCCTTTTCGAGACGCTTCACATCGCCGCCGGACGCTTCTGCCTCCTCCAGGTTGTTCTGCGCCTGCACCACGGCATTGATGTCCGGGGCGACCTCCACATAACCTCGGTCGATCAGCACCGGCGTCATCACCATCCAGGCGATCACCGCACCGAGCAACAGGCTCCAACCGACCTTCCAGCCGATCAGGATGCCGGCGCCGAACATCAGCGGCGACGCGGCAATGCCGATGTGAAGCTGGTAGAGCGGTATGCCCAGGAGCGTCAGCCACTCCAGGTTGAAATCATCGAACGACAGGGTCTCCAGCGATGAAATGCCCAACGGTTCGACCAGGTACCCCAGTTTCAGCAACGCGGAAAACGCAAGCGCGGCAAGCAGCACACGAG
>WJJA01000255.1 GCA_014729955.1 bacterium | reverse complement strand
GCTCAGGTAAGTATTGACATACCCCTTGTCATCGACCGGTGAAGAAAGGATTTGGAACACACTCGCGCCGTGGGGACCGTTCAGGCTTTGCCAGGCTGCCCTCGCCGAGGGAGCGAATGCAAGTACCGGTAGTAACAGGGTGAACACAGCTCGTTGAAAGGAATGCATGGTCTTTCTCCTTTTTACGCAGATGTCGCGATCAGATCACGTCGCAACAGGGAGAAAGAGGATTGCCCTCACCCGGCCTGGTACGCACCTGTGACGCGACAAGAACACGTGAACGAAACGGCTCCGCTCACACGCCTACGCTGTGCCGGGTTGTGTCCGAAAGGTCGAACCGCCCTCGGCCGAGGGCTCGGTGGTGAGTTAGGTCTGAATTTACATCGTTCCGGAGTGCAAATCGTACATCGGTCCGCAGAGAGATCGGAGACCGGTCGAAACGGCAGAACAGGGTGCAAGGAGTCTCCATCCTTTCTGCGTGACGATTGACAATTGTCCTGTTGTCCCTTCAGCAAGCGATGAGAACAAAGCGCGCGGCCGCTTCGCCGACCCAATCATCTTCATCTTCAACCAGGCCGGGCTCGTTTGACCACGCCTTCCACATCGCTTCATAGCTCTCTTCGCCGACCTTTTCACGGATCTTGCGTATATGGGGCAGAAGTTCCATCAACTCGCGAAAGTCATCCGGTGTGTCGAAGCGCCAGGTTTGCCGCAGAGTTTCCATGGTCAACGGTACCATTCCGGCCTCCCGAACGGCATCGCACAGGCGCAATTCCCAATCGGGCGGGTCCTTGGGACGCACCACCCGCGCGGCTCGATAGAGTGCATCGAGCGGACCGCCGGGTTCGGGAATCGGCGGGAAGTAGACGACCGCACTCCAGCCTCCGTGACGAACGGCGCGCGCCTGGGATAAAATGGCTTCAACGGGATTGCGAAGGGTGTGTACCGTAAAGAAGGAGACTGCCGCCGCGCCGAAGGACGGTTCCAGCTCTTCAAGCGGCTTCACCTCGGTGACAATCTCAGCGGTGCCGCTCGTTTCAACCTGCCGGTTGATCGCCTGCACCATCTCCGCCGAGGGATCGCTCGCGACGATGCGTCGGCCGGGAAAACGTTCCAACAGTAACGGCAGCTCACACCCCGGCCCCGCCCCGGGAACGAGCAGAGGTCCATAGTCCGGCATGTCCGGCAGAGCCAATACCACCGCTTCGAAGAACCCGCGATTGCAGGGAATCCAGCGGTCGATGTACGCCTCGACAACGTTCGACCAGTCGAGAAATGCGGTTGTTGCCCCCACGTCTGTCCTCCTCCCGAAGCATGGATGTACCATCCGTCAGCAAGGTAGGCAACGAAATCGCGAAGTGGGGTGATCCCGGTATACTTTGAACACTGCTGAACACCGGTGCAACAGCGGTCGAGAGGTGTCAAGATTCTGCGGACCGCACGCAGCCTATCCCAACTCCGCGCGGGACACCACTTTTATCCGCTGTTCACGGTATCCTGCACGAATCTCGTCAATGTCGTATTCGACCAGGATGCTGTGCTTCACACGCTGCCGGCCATGCACCCATACATGCCGCACATGAGCGGAGTTCAAGCTGTACAGCAGATGACCGTACAGCTCCTTCGCAAGATCTTCTTCACGATCCGGCACCGGGAACAATCCAGGATCGACAGCGATCAGGTCCGCATACATCCCGGGCTTTAACTCGCCCAACCGATCCGACAGCCCCATCGCACGTGCGCCGTTTGCGGTTGCCCATCGGAAGATGTCGCCGGCACGTATCGCGTCGGACCCGTGCTTGACATGCCCGAGAAGAGCGGCGAGGCGCATCTCCTGGAAGGTATCGAGGCGATTGTTGCAGGCGGCGCCGTCGGAACCCAGGGTGACATGCACCCCCGCGTGTTGCAGGGCGAGCGTATCGGCCATGCCGGATGCCATCTTCAGGTTGGTGGAAGGGCAGTGGGCGATGGTGCTGCCGCGCTCCGCCAGTAAGAGACGTTCCTCCTCTGTGAGATGAACGCCGTGCGCCAGCACGCTACGCTCAGACAGCAGCCCGAGCGAATCAAAGAACCGGGCGTTGTCCAGACCGGACCGTGCCCGTACCGCTTCGACCTCTTCGGGGTTTTCCGACACGTGGGAGTGCCATGGAATCTCTTCAGTGTCCGCAACCTCGCCGGATTCACGCAGCAGTTCATCGCTGCAGGAAATCACGAAACGCGGGGCGATGCATCCCCCGACGAGCCCGCGGGTGCGCTTCATCCATTCACGATGCAAAGCGACCTGCTCCTCGAGGGCCCGGCGTCCGTCCCGCTTCATTCCCGGCGGCATGCCTGCATCGGGACGGTCCATCAGCGCGGTACCGCAACGAGCGCGGAATCCCATTTCGGCGGCGGCTTGCATGGCTGCGCCGGTATGCCGTGTCGTTTCCATCGTCAGGGCCGCCGTCGTGCCGCCGAGCAGCATCTCAGCGATCGCCTCACGAGCGGAGGCATGGACGCTCGCCTTGTCATGCGCCGCTTCCAGGGGCCAGATGCGTTCACGCAACCAGGCCAGCAGTGTACGTTCCTCCGCCATCCCGCGAAACAGGGTCTGGTTCAGGTGCACATGAGATTGCACCAGGCCGGGCATAAGCCACAGGTCGCCCAGGTCCTGCACAGTTTCACCTGCCGCCGGCAACATCTCACCGGCAGGACCGATCTCGAGAATGATGCCCTCACGCTCACCCGTTTCCCCGATTCGCACCGCTCCCGGATGAAAGATGGTATCTTCCGCATCTGCTATAACCGCGGCCGCACGCAGAATCATGGTACTGTCCCTGTAACGATTTGTTCAAATGCCGGCGAAGGCATCACTGACGTAACAATGTAGTCCCGGAACGGGTCTTTTCGTCTCATCCGGTACTCCTGCCCGCATGCCGGGACAATGCTCCTCTCATCACGGAGAAGCTGCCGGTTCCTTCCGGCAATCCCATGTTCGGGAGTCCTATCCTGTACGATAAACGTGTACCGCTTTCACCAGAACGGTAGGCAGATTTCAATCCCTCACACAACACCGGAGGAGCTATGATCGTGATTACCGGTGCTACGGGCAATACCGGCTCCGTGGCCGCACATAAACTGCTTGACCAGGGCGAAAAGGTGCGAGTGTTCGGCCGCAGTGTCGAGCGCATGAAACCATTCGAGAAGAAGGGCGCCGATGCGATGGTCGGCGACATCGCCAATCCGGACGACCTGCGCGATGCCTTTGAAGGGGCCGAAACTGTCTACGCCATGGTGCCGCCTGCTTACGATTCCACCGATCCGATCGGGTATCATCATTCTGTCGGCCTGGCGTTGCAGAAGGCGCTGCAGGATTCCGACGTCACCCATGTCGTTTTCCTGAGCAGCATCGGGGCGGATCTGCCTGAAGGGCTCGGCCCCGTCTCGGGGCTGCACCAGGTCGAACAGCATCTGAACGGCCTGGAAGAGATCAATACGCTGTTTGTTCGTGCGGGGTATTTCATGGAG
>WJJA01000254.1 GCA_014729955.1 bacterium | reverse complement strand
GTGTGTTTCTGCCCACGTTACATCTTTTGAGAAAGGTTTCACACATGAAAAACGCATGGTACCTGGTGTTGACCGCTTTGATTCTGCTTGCCGTGGTACTGCCGGTGCAATCGCAGCCGGTATTGCGTGACGGCTGGCCGCACGATTACAGCTCGCCCGGCGGGATGGCGCCCTTCGTTGAGCCGAATCCGCTGGCTGTGGCCACGGGATCGGACGGCACCCGTTACATCGCGACGGCGGACATTTACACCATCCGACTGTTCGACATCGACGGCACCCTGTTGCAGGACTGGGCCACGACCGGGTTGGTGCCGAACTCGTTCAGTGCCAACTACCTCGCGGGCGGTCCGAATCTTGGCGACGTCGACGGCGACGGCAGCCTCGAAGTGGTCGCCGTGCTCAGGAAGAACACAGGACGTTCCCGTGCACTGGCCGTGCTTGAGTTAAACGGCGATCTTAACGGCGACTTGTCGCGTGCGTGGGACATGGGCACGGACCTGGACATCGGCTCGGTGGTCTGCGCCAATGTGGATGGGGATGAATATCCGGAAATCGTGCTCACGGTGCATGACGAGATCCACGCCATCGACCAGGACGGCAGCGATGTTGAAGGCTTCCCCTGGACGTTGGACGAAGCCGCCCATGTCGGCAGCACGGTCATCGTCATTCCGCCGGAGATGAACGATGGAACCGCTGCGCTTGTATGGATGTCCTCCACCGCGCAGTTGCATGTGCGCGAGGTGGACGCGACATCCGACCTGCCCGGTTGGCCGGTGGATGTCAATACACAGACCAACAACGTGATCAACCCGCCGGCAGTGGTATACCATGATGGCGGCTGGCTGGTGACCTACGTATTCGGCACGGATGCGTATGTGATCAATCCGGACGGCACGAACGTGGCCGGGTTCCCGTATGATCCGGGCCTTGGCACCGCCAACAGCTTCACGGGATCCTCGGTGGCCGATGTGAACGGCGACGGCACCCCCGATCTCGTCTTTCGCACATGGAATGACGACCAGGTGTACGCGCTCGGCATCGACGGCGTCGAAGTGGACGGCTGGCCTTACGACATGGGCACGGACGCGGGACGGTCGGAAATTGTCTCGTCCTTCAAGCCGTTTGCCGATGAAGCGCCCTACCTGTTCAGCGGCTCTCTCGGGCCGGGTGCCAACGACCAGCGTTTGGTCGGATTGCAGAACACTACGGCGCTGGACGGTTTCCCGGTGCAGTTCACCACGAACGAAAATGTTCCGGTGGCCTACACGGCGGTGTTCCCGCCCGACGACAGCGGCACGATCAGCATCGTGCTTTCGACCGCCAACGGCTACACGACCGTATATGACCTGACGATAGACGGCACGTTGGACTGGGTGATGGAATGGGGCAATCCGTTCGGCACCGCCGGCGGTAACCGTCTCTATGCTCCCGCCACCGGTATCGAACCGCCCGCCTTTGTGTTTACCCCGACGGAAGTCGAGTTCGACGATACCGTGCAGGGTGAACTCGCCGAAGCGACGATCTCGATGTCCTGTAACGCCGACGGTTCCATCGACGACGCCGCCTTTGTCGTGAACGACCCGGAAGGGGACCTGGAGCTGGATGCGGACTTTCCGTCAACTTACACGAGCGGCGATTCGGAAACCTGGACCCTGAGCTGGACACCGTCCACCGGCGAGGCGCTGACCGATACCCTCCGTTTCACCTATACGGTCGGCGGTGAAGAGACCATCGTGGACATTCCGCTCTCCGGCACAGTTATTGTCCCGCCTGAGCTCATCATCCCCGGCTTGGTGGATTTCGGCACGATCACCGATGAAGACCCGACGGTGACCATGGATCTGGAAATCGAAAACACCGGTGACGGCGAAGGTGTGATCACGGAAATCGTGGTCGATGCCGGGATCGAAGACGTGATCACCGTGGACGCCGACCTGCCGATTACGATTGCACCCGGTGCGATGGTCGCGATTCCGATTACCTGGACGCCGGAAGAGTTCGGCGATCTGGACGGCGACATTACGCTGAGCCATAACGATCCCGCTCTCGGCGGGCAGAGCGTGGTGCAGCTGATCGGCACCTTCACGAACAGTGTCGGTGAAGGATCCCTGCCGAACGAGTACGCACTCGAGCAGAACTACCCGAACCCGTTCAACCCGGAAACGACGATTCAGTTTTCGTTGCGTGAAGCGGGCGATGTGCGCCTCACGGTTTACAATGTGCACGGGCAGGTCGTGGAAACGATTGCCGACGGTACATTTAATGCCGGTCGTCATGAGATCGCATTCAACGCGTCGCACCTCGCCGGCGGGATCTACTTTTACCGCCTCGATGTGAACGGGTTCCATGCGGTGAAGAAGATGATGCTGGTACGCTGACAAGTAAACCTGAGAGAACATGAATACTGCGCCCGGTCGGAGAATCTCCGGTCGGGTGTTTCTGTCATTTTGTTGGAGTTTTTGGCGATTGCGAGAGCACCAATTGCAAACTTTTATATTTCTTACCGGCAGGTCATTGTTCTCGGCAGAAAGGTGAGATATAATACAAATAGAGACTTAAGCACCAGCTATCCACAGGGAGGGGGATATCATGAAAAAAGCGTGTTTTGTACTGCTGAGCGTACTCTTTGCTTCTATTTCATCGTTTGCAGCCGTCCATGAAGTACCCACCGATTACGACACGATCCAGGAAGCGATCAACGCCCTCGCCCCGGGAGACACGGTGCTGGTGCTGCCGGGAGTGTACACGGAATACCTGACCCTGAGCGGTGAAGGTGTGGTGTTGACCAGCATGGCAGGCATCGAGGACGATTCCACGTACGCCGAGACCACCATCATCGAGCCGCTGGATACGTTATTCCAGGCGCAACCGCTCCTGTCCATCGCAAGTTCGGATGAGGAAGTGACAAAAGTGATCGGCTTCACGTTCCGTCACGGGCGTCGCGGTTCCGAAACGCAGAACGGTGTGATTGAAGCCGATGCGGGCAACCTGGACCTGATCTGGAACATCTTCAGCGACAACCATTCCGGCTGGGGGGCGGTCTGTAACTTCAGCCATGTGTCCGGCAACTTCCACGGCAACCGTGTGATCGGAAACTATGCCGCCCATTCGTACATGGTGAGTTACTCTTACGCCGATGTCAATGTTGCCTGGAACCATTTCGAAGGCAACTACGCCGCGTACAGTTGCGGCGCACTGGGTATTTCCAGCAGTAACACCGAAATCCACCACAATCGTTTTGTGCGCAACACATCGTCGAGACGGTCCGGTGCTCTGTATGTAATCGGGGAAAGCCCGTACATCCATCACAACGATTTCTTCTTCAATCGCTCGGACCAGGGCGGAGCGTTCACCAGCTGGGGTTCAGGGCGGCTTGTGATTGAGGGGAATGTTTTCAAGGGCAACATTGCCGGTCATGATACCCTCACTTCCTATTCGGGCGAGGGCAGTGCCATGGACTTCGTGGTGGAAGGCGGTCATGCGTTTATCAACGACAACGTGTTCTATATGAATGACGCCTATGAACGGGCCACCATCTCCGGCGCGGCACAAAACCTGCATATGAGGCGGAACCGTTTCGTCGACAACACCGGCGGCCTCTCCGCTTCGCTTTTCATCCCGCCGGTCAACCAGATTGAATGGGTCGCGGAGGTCGTGGACAACCTGTTCCTGCGCAATCGTCGTAACAATATGGTTACGTATCCATACCAGGCGAACATGGTGGCGTGTCAGCGCTGCACCCTGAAGGTCCAGGGCAATGATTTCTACGACAACGACTGGTATGTTGCCGGCGGACAGAGCTACCCGGGCGCATCCGGTGTGATCCATCACCTCGGCAACTACTGGGGTCATCCCACCGGGCCTTGGATGCACAACCACCGGGAATGGGCCCTCGGCGACACCATGCTCCCCCACGCGGATACCACCAACTTTGTCGTGGAGCCGTTCTGGCGTCATGACCTGGTCCAGCGTGAGAACGAGTTCGAGTTCCCGGAGACCTTTGTCGGCGACACTTCCCATGCAACCACCTGGATCGTTAACAACTCGTCAAGAGCGTTTCTGATTGATGAAATCACTTCCGACAGTCTTGCGTATTCTGCCGTGCTGCAGGGCCCCCCCGACATTGCACCCGGCGATTCGGTTGAACTGGTGCTTCGTTTCCATCCACAGCAGGAGGATCTGCGACAGGGCACGGTCCATGTTATCCCGGAATGGGACCTGGCGCCGCCGTTACGGTTCTGGTGCAGCGGGACCGCCCTCATGCAGTCTTCACCTGAACAGGTGGATGCTGAAAGCCCGGGGGAATATCGTCTCTACCCCGCCTATCCCAACCCGTTCAACCCGGAGACCATGCTTCGCTTTGCATTGAAGGAAGCGGGCGAGGTGAAGCTGACGGTTTACAATCTTCAGGGTCAGGTGGTGGAAACGGTCGTATCGGGCCGGTATGAGAGCGGTGTGCATGACCTCCGCTTTAACGCCTCCGGTTTGGCCGGCGGCATGTATTTCTACCGTCTCGAAGTGAACGGATTCCAGGCAGTGAAAAAGATGATGCTGGTACGGTAGAAATGAGCGCAAAGCGGGGAAGGCGCAAAAAACTCTGCGAAAAAAAACCGGTCCCCCGCTTGCAGGGGACCGATTGCTTTGTTGTGACGAGCGGTTAGTTTTAGCCCGAATATTTCACGAGTTCAAACTGTGTCAGATGTGAGGCTCGAAGAATGAAGCTGTATTGCCATACCGCGAATCCTTCGGAACAAAGCAGATGACACAGTTGGGACCGCCCGAAGGGGGAATGAAAAAATGAGTTTGGCCTGGTCTAAATCTGTGCCGGAGAAAAACTGCATGCCGTGATATTATCTTATTGTTAATATGGTTTCTAGAAAAGAATGTTCTCTCCATTCATGAAATATTCGGGTTAGTACGGCGGCACCCAGCTCGATCCGAAGAAGCCTTTCGAGAAATAGCGCAGGCCGACATACACCGCTAGGATGATGAAGATGATCTTCAGCACCTTGTCCGGGATGTACTTCTGCGTGCGCGGTCCGATCATCGAGCCGATGAAGATGCCGATCATTTCCACCCCGACCAGGCTCCAGCTCACAAAGGTGCCCTTGATCGCCATGTAGGTGAAGATCGACACAATCATGCCGATCAGCACGCAAAGCGCGGAGGTACCGGCCACGAGGAACATCGGCAGACCGACGACGGAAGTCATGAAGGGTACATAGAGGAAACCGCCGCCGATGCCCAGGAACGAGGCGATGGACGCAATGAAGAAACCGCCGATGAACGGCAGCAGCGGACTGAATTTGAATTCCACACCGTAGAACGTAAAGTGGATCTTCGCCAGGCTGAACTTGGTGATCTTGACGCCCTTTTCCACCGAGTCGGATTTCTCTTTCACCGACTTCTGGAATTCCGCCGCCGCTTTTTTCGCTTCCTGCTTGAACTTGGAGCCGGCGGGGCTGATCTGCCAGACCAGGTAGGCGCCGATCACAAAGACGATCACTCCGAACCAGCCGATGTACGAGCTGAGGTTGATCTTACCGGCGGTCAGCACCGGGATCAGCAGCGCGCCGGTCACTGAACCCAGGCCCAGGGTCAATCCGAGCGGGAGGACCAGCTGCCCCTTGCGGGCGTAATTGGTGGAGGAAACCAGGGCCGACAGGCCGACGAGGAACTGGTTCGAGACACGGATGCTGTCGGTCAGAAGCTTGTTCAGGGTCGGGTTGGTCTGCTTGAACCCGCGTGCATAGTCGCCGAGGCCGTAAATGGTGATATGGCCGACACCCGCCATGATGCCGCCGAACGCGCCGACGGTGGAGAAAATCCAGCCGACCCAGATCGCCCACAGCACACCGATGATATAGTTGATATCCGGCGCTCCCGGGATGCCGGCGAAGCCGGGCTCCGCTTCCGGATCGATTTCACCGGGTCCGGTCCCGCGCGGTGTCTTCGAGATGGCTTCGCCGATCCTGCCGCCCAGTCCGAAATCCGTACCAAGCAAAACCGATTCTGCAGGGGCTTCCTCCATGGCTTGCACGGTATCAACGGCAGCCGCTTCAGTTTCCCCAGCCTCCTCCTGAGCGAACGCAAACCCGGCCGCCAGGATCAAGCTGAACAGGACAGCAAGGGTCAATCGATGCATGCGCTTCCCTCCCTCATTCCCAATGCAGTGAAGTCGTAGTGTTTCTGAAAGTTAATGTCAGAAATCAGGGGCCGCCTCGCACTCTCTCCCTCGAGCACGAAGATCGGCAGGTATGGATCGAAAATATAGATGAAACGGAAAACGCCGTCAAGCCTGAAACCTCTTGGGGGTTGCAAGGGCGTGCAACACTGAAACGTGAAATACATAAACGCATAAAATTGATTATTAACATCTTAAAAGGCTTCGACCTCATCACGGAAGTGACAGTGTTGCCGTTCCGGCATCGGACACCTCTATCCCGGATATTTCACGAGTTCAAACTGCGTCAGATGTGAGGCGCGAAGAATGAAGCTGTATTGCCATACCGCGAATCCTTCGCAACAAAGCAGATGACGCAGTTGGGACCGCCCGAAGGGGGAATGAATAGATGAGATTGGCCTGGACACAATCTGTCCCGGAGAAAAACGGTATGTCGTGATATTATCTTATTGTTACTATAGTTTTTAGAAAAGAATGTTCTCTCCATTCATGAAATATTCGGGCTATACGGCGTGATCCGCGTCACGGTCTTGGAGATCGCCTCGTATCGACACCTCGCCCATCCGGCCCGGTTGCTGAATCTGCAACATCCGACGCATAACTTTCTAAGAAATAACAGGCTAATAGTTTGTTTTTCCAAACATTTCGTCCCCTTGCACGAGTTGCAGAGCATGCGAGAGAAGCCGTATTTTTCTGCTTGTGAAACTTGTGGCAAGAGCAGGCGTTCCGTACGACCCGGGATCCCTGAACGATGACAACGTGAAGACTACATAAAGGATGCCTGATGGCGACACGATTCGTCCACAGCATTTGCGGCATGTGCACGTTCCGTTGCCCGATCACCGTGGAGGTGCGCGACGGCCGTGTGAAACACATCTGGGGCAATCCGCATGTGACCGGCGGTTACAACCTCTGCCCGCGCGGTGCGGCAGGACGCGCATTTGAATACGATGATGAGCGCCCGCAGACCCCTCTGTTGCGTGACGGGGCTCGTGGTTCCGGCCGCTGGAAAAAGGCTGCCTGGGACGAAGCGCTGGACTTCGTCGCCGACAAGCTGGCAGCGATCAAAGAGAAGCACGGTGCCAAAGCGCTGGTAATGAGCGACCGCGGCGGGCCGCACCGTGAGTTTCACCGGACGTTCTTCCAGGCGTACGGTTCGCCCAACTACTTCAACCATCATGCCACCTGTTCGAACAGCGTACACAACGCGCATATGTCGATGACCGGGCTGGCACGTAACGGCGTCGCCTACGACTACAAGCGCTGCAAGTACCTGCTGAGCTTCGGACGCAACTTCCTCGAAGCGGTCGGTACCGGCGAGGCGAAGAACATTATCGATTTGATTGAACGTGGTACGACCTTTACCCATATCGATGTGCGCTGGACCTACACGGGCAGCAAAGCGACCAACCTGTATGTCGTGAAGCCCGGGTCGGATTATGCGATCGCGTCGGCGATGCTGCATGTTCTGATCAAAGAGAACCTGGTCAACCGTGAATTTATCGCGGACTGGGTAAACGGTTTCGACGATCTGGCGGCATTTGCACGAGACTATACACCGGAGTTCGCCGAGCAGGCGTCCGGGATGCCGGCAGATGCGATCCGGCGTGTGGCCCGTGACATGGCCGAAGCGGCGCCGTCGGTGCTGCTGTACCCGGGCTACATGACCGCCTGGGGATCGAACGATTACTACCTGCGCCGGGCGCTTTATGCGATCAATGCCCTGCTGGGAACCTATGAAGCGCCGGGCGGGATGGTGTTCCCGAAGGGACCCGGCGATGTCGGAGTCAAGATCAGGCAATTGACCGGTCAGGCACCGAAACCGGAGGAGAGTGAACGGTTTGACGGCATCGGCACGACCTGCCATCACCTTGGCAAGGGTTGGGGTATGGCGCAGCTGCTGCCGAAGGCGATTCTCGAAGAAGACCCTTACCCGATCCGCGGTTACATTGCCCAGCGTCATGATCCCCTTGCAAGCCTTCCCGATCCCGCGGCGTTCAAGCAGGCGCTGGAGAAGCTCGACATCCTGGTCTCCGTGGATGTGAACTGGAGCGAAACCGCCTGGAATGCCGATGTGATCCTGCCGGAATGCACCTACCTGGAGCGTACGGACAATGTGATCGTGCGCAAAGGGTTGAAGCCGCGCTTGGCCCTGCGGCAGCAGGCGGTGGAACCGCGCTTCGACAGCAGGCCGCGCTGGTGGATCTACAAGCAGCTCGCCAAGCGTCTCGGCATCGACGAGTTCCTGCCGTACGAGACCATCGAAGAGGAAATCGACTGGCAGCTCGAAGGTACCGGGTATACGCATAAGGATTTCGAGGAAACAGGCGAAATCAAGCTGACGGACGAGGAGATCTGGTACGACCGCAAGGACGGTCTCAAGTTCAAGAAGCGCAGCGGGAAGATCGAACTGCAGTGCGATGAGCTGACCGATTGCGGGGTGCCGTGCTGGGCTCCCTACGAGGCACCTCCGGAGTTTAACGGCGACAAGTTCCGTCTCATCACCGGGAAAAAAGCGGTGCATACGCAGGGGCGTACCACGGCCAACAACCCGCTTTTGCATGAGATAACGCCGGAGAATACGATCTACATCCACACCAGTCGTGCGAAGAACCTTGGACTGAAGACGGGCGACAAGATCACCCTCACCCCGGAAGAAGAAGACAAGCCGCAGACAGGCACCCTCGAGGTAACGGACTTCATACACCCGGACGCTGTCTTCATGCTGCACGGGTTCGGGGACACGGTGCCGGTACGGTCGCGTTCGTTTGGCAAAGGTGTGAAAAACATGCAGCTTTCGACCGGCAAGTTGCGCCAGACCGTGGGCGGTAACTGCCCGCTGACCGACACCTTTGTGCAGATCGCAAAGGCGTAGATACCGGTTGGAGTGCCCTCGAGGGCGAGGGGCGATTAGAAAACGTCAACACTTCTGGTTCAGGAGATACATTGTGAGCGAGCATTACATCGACCAGGATCTGAAACGCTGCATCGGCTGTCACGCCTGCGAGATCCACTGCAAGAACGAACATGATCTCGGCCCGGGTCCGCAGCACTGCCTGATTGTCAAAGTCGGTCCGAAGGTGAGGGACGGCGTACCTCGAGCGCAGTTCCTGTTCCTGCCCTGCTTCCATTGCGAACAGGCCTGGTGCATGGCCGCCTGCCCGACCGGCGCGATGAAAAAACGAGAGGATGGTATTGTCTGGGTAGACCGGGACCTCTGTGTCGGCTGCAAGGCGTGCATCACCGCCTGCCCCTGGGGGGTGCCTCAGTGGGACGAGGAGAATGGCAAGGCGACCAAGTGCGATTACTGTAAGGATCGCATCGACCGGGGCCTCGAGCCGGCCTGTGTCACCGGCTGCACCACCAAGGCACTGCGTTGGGTGAAACCAAACGAAGCGTCCAAGCGCAAACGTGAACAGTTCGCCAAAGAGATTGCGGAAAACTTTAATTACTGACGGTATCGCAACCTGTGCAAACGATGTATTGCAGAAGTTGATCTGTACGCTACTTTTGATCACCCCTGTCCCGCTGCAATTTGCACAGCCGGGACGGGGTGTTAATGATGCCTTGTAGTCTCACTCGAACAGGTCTTTAAACATCTTCTCAGATCTTCATTCAAATCGTTCTCCAAAAACCGCCGCAAACGTAACTTTCCTGCTGATAGGCCCCCCTAATTCTTAATACATTACCAGCTTCAGAAGCGGCGCTTGGGCGGTAGTTCTGTCCGTTCGACGTCGCCCGAAACCGGAAGTGAAGTGAAAAGAGAGGGACGCTAGAGGCGGCCATGAGTCAATCGATCAATGCACCGTCCGCGACGACGTTGAGCGCGGAGTATGTCGATCAGTTGTACACTCAGTGGAAAGAGGACCCTTCAAACCTGCCGGAATCCTGGCAGTTTTTCTTTGAGGGGTTCGAGCTTGCGATGAGTCCCGGCGCGGCGAGCGATGTGGCGGCCGGGCGTGCTCATGAGCAGTCCCAGGTCGCAAGTCTGATCTACGCTTACCGCAGCCAGGGTCATGCAGCGGCGAAAACCAACCCGCTTGAAGAAGGTCCCGGCACCATTCCGGCGCTGGAGTTGGAACAGTTCGAGTTCAGCGATGCCGACCTCGATAAAGAGTTCGACACAGGTCACCTCGCCGGAGCGCCCAAGCGCGCGAAACTGAAGGATATTATTCAACATCTGAAAGACACCTACTGCCGGTCGGTGGGCGTGCAATACACGCATATCGAGGACACGGAGATACGCCGTTGGCTGCAGCAGGAGATGGAGCCGGTGCGTAACCGTCCCGATTACAGCCGGGAGCAGAAAGAGGAAATCCTCGGCTTGTTGTCCGATGCTGAGATGTTCGAGAAGTTTATCCAGACACGTTACCCCGGGCAGAAGCGTTTCAGCCTCGAGGGCGCCGAAACCCTGATCCCGGCCCTGCATGCCCTGGTGGAACTGGCGCCGGAGGAGGATATTCATGAGATCGTGCTGGGCATGGCACACCGCGGTCGCCTGAACGTCCTTTCCAACATCCTCGACAAATCCTACTCGATGATCTTCAGCGAGTTCGAGGGCAATTTCATCCCGGAATCGGTCGGCGGGGACGGCGACGTGAAGTATCACAAGGGATTCAGCTCCGACCACCGCAATCGATACGGCCGTAGCGTCCACATCAGCCTGACGGCCAACCCGTCGCACCTCGAAGCGGTCAATCCGGTAGTGGAAGGGAAAACACGTGCGAAGCAGCGGCAGCACAACGATACGGATGTGCGGAAAACGGTCCTGCCGTTGCTGATTCACGGCGACGCCGCCTTCGCGGGCCAGGGCCTGGTCGGCGAGACCATGAACCTGTCGCAGTTGGAAGGGTATCGTACCGGCGGCACCGTGCATATCATCGTCAACAACCAGATCGGTTTCACCACGGACCCGAGCGATGCCCGTTCGACCGGGTACGCCACCGACGTCGCGAAGATGATCGATGCGCCGATTTTCCATGTGAACGGTGACGATCCCGAGGCGACGGTATTCGTCACTGAGCTGGCCCTGCGATTCCGTCAGAAGTTCGGGCGTGATGTGATCGTGGACATGATCTGTTACCGTCGGCACGGCCACAACGAGGGCGATGAACCCGCCTTCACCCAGCCGCAGCTCTACAAGAAGATCCGCAATCATGACAGTGCGATGAAAATCTACCGTCGGCGGCTGATCGAGGACGGCACCCTCACGGAAGAGGAAGCGGAACGGCATGCCGAGGAATTTCAGTCCCAGCTTCAGCGTCATTTTGAATTTGCACGCGAGACACAACCCGAGCTGGAGGTGCAGACCGCCGATGCCTTCTGGGAGGGGCTTGCCGAAGAATACAGCTATGATCCGGCCGACACGAAGGTCAGTCGAGAGTCCCTGCTGCATGTGGCCGAGGTTCTGAATACCGTACCCGAGGGTTTCAACTTGAATCCGAAGGTGAAACGTCACCTCCCGAAACGACTGAAGACGGTCGAAGAGGGCGGTGAGGTCGACTGGTCGTTCGCGGAATCGCTCGCGTTCGGCACGCTCTTGCAGGAAGGCATGCCGGTTCGTTTGAGCGGACAGGATTCCCAGCGCGGCACCTTCAGCCAGCGGCATGCGGTGTGGCACGATCTCGAGACCATGGAAGAGTACACACCTTTGATGCACATATCCGAGGACCAGGCCCGGTTCTGTGTTTACAACAGTCCGCTGTCGGAAGCGGCGGTGCTTGGATTCGAGTACGGCTACACACTTTCCGAACCACGCATGCTGGTGCTGTGGGAGGCGCAGTTCGGCGATTTCGCCAACGGCGCGCAGGTGATTATCGACCAGTTCATCACCACCTCCGCCAGCAAATGGCAGCGCTACAGCGGGCTGGTGATGCTGCTGCCGCACGGGTACGAGGGGCAGGGACCGGAGCATTCTAACGCTTACCTCGAACGCTACCTGGACGCTGCTGCCGAGGACAACATCCAGGTCTGTAACCTTACGACACCGGCGCAGTATTTTCATGTGCTGCGTCGCCAGATGAAGCGGCCGTTTCGTCGCCCTCTGATCATCATGTCGCCGAAAAGCATGTTGCGTCACAAGCGTGCCATGTCGCCCGTCAAAGACCTGACCGACGGCACCTTCCGGGAAATCATCCCCGACGACCTCGACCCGTCCGGCGTGCGGCGCGTGGTATTCAGCTCAGGCAAAATCTACTGGGATCTGCTGGACAAGCGCGATGAAGTTGGAGCGGACGATGTCGCGCTGGTGCGCGTCGAGCAGCTCTACCCCTTGAGTCGCGAAGCTATGGACAAGATTGTCGATACGTACAAAGATGTGGAAGAGGTGGTCTGGGCTCAGGAGGAGACGAAGAACCGCGGGGCGTGGTCCTTCATGCGACCGTGGTTGCAGTACCTTTTCCCGGATCACAACATCCGGTACATCGGGCGCGGGTATGCCGCCAGCCCCGCTACCGGTTCGCTGAAACGTCACAAGGAAGAGCAGGACCGTATCGTCGATTCCGCGATCACCAGCGAAGCGTCCCTGCACGATATCGCCACCCTGCCGGAAGGAGCCTGAGTCGCCATGAGTGTTCCGATCACTGTGCCTGAAGTTGGTGAATCGATCACCGAAGGTGTCCTCGTCGAATGGAAAAAGAATGACGGGGACTGGGTCGATATGGACGAGGAGCTGTTCGAGCTGGAGACCGACAAGGTTACGATGACCGTTCAGGCGGAAGCCGCGGGCGTTCTGAAGATCAAGGTCGAAGCGGACAGCGACGTTGAGGTCGGCCAGGAGGTCGGTGAAATTGACACCGACGCCGACAAGGCCGATGCCGGCGGAGATGACGCACAGAGTGAAATCAAAGACTCTGAGCCGGAGGCAGAGGAGCAGAAAGAGGAAGAGGAAAAGGAATCCGAGGTCCAAACCTCGAAAGAGCGCGAGGAAGCGAGGGAGACGGCACGGGCCGAGGAAACGGAGGACACGGAAGCACCGAGCGCGGAAGAGTACGACCTCGACAAGGTCGCCCCGGCCGCGCGACCGTTAATCGTTGAGCACAACCTCAACCCGGACGAGATTGAAGCGACCGGCCGCAATGATGTGATCCTGAAGCAGGATGTTGTGCGTTATCTCAAGCTGAAGGATCAAGAGACCGATGTGAAGCAGACGCCGTCCGAAGAAGACCGGCGACAGGCTGCGAAGCGTGAAGAACCGAAGACCGCCAAGGCGAAAAAAGAAGCGCCGAAGGAAGAGAAGGCTTCACCCCCTCCGCCCGCGCAAGAGGAACGCAAACCCGGAGAACGTCAGACCCGCAAGCGCATGTCCCAGCTCCGGCAGCGTATCGCCGGGCGCCTGGTCGAGTCCCAGCAGAACACCGCTACACTGACGACATTCAATGAAATCGACATGACCAACCTGATGGCCCTGCGTGCGAAATGGAAAGAACCGTTCGCGGAGAAGCACGGCATCAAGCTGGGCGTGATGAGCTTCTTTGTGAAAGCGGCGGTGGATGCGCTGCAACGTGTCCCGGCGGTCAATTCCATGATCGAAGGCGAAGAGCTGGTCCAGAACAATTACTACGACATCGGTGTCGCGGTCAGCACCGAGCGCGGGCTGATTGTGCCGAACATCCGTGACGCCGACCGGCTCAGCTTCGCCGAGATTGAGCTGACCATCGCCGATCTCGCCAAACGTGCGCGTGAAAAGAAGATCGGCCTCGAGGAGTTGCAGGGCGGCAGCTTCACCATCTCCAACGGCGGAGTTTTCGGGTCGCTGCTCTCAACCCCGATCCTGAACCCGCCTCAGTCCGGTATTCTCGGCATGCACGGCATCAAGAAACGACCGGTCGTGGTGGACGACAACGACACCGTGGAAGTGCGACCGATGATGTATGTCGCGCTCAGCTACGACCATCGTGTCATCGACGGCGCCGAATCGGTGACCTTCCTGAAACGTATTGTGGAGTGCATCGAAAGTCCGGAGCGGCTGATGCTGGATGTGTAATCACGGCGGACGATAAGCGGTCCCGCTTTGGTCCCCAATCGAGATATTGTTACTATCGCCCGGCTTCCCTGAGGTCGGGCGATTGGTTCTGTACAGAGTCATGTCGCAAAAGAAAAAATGCTTGCCACGTCCGCCTCTCATGTATCATGGTTTCTTTTTTTCCACCACATCGTTTCTCATATTAGGGAATCCAAACTCAAGCAGGGGTTTTCAAATGCCCGGCACGAGGCTGTAGAGAATGATCGATGGGACCCTGCTGGTCGATTCCTTTCCAAAACCGGCATGTCGGGCAGATTGACAGGATACACAGGACCATGAACGCTCGAACGTTTGCGATACCACTGCTATTGTTGCTTGCGGCCGCAGCACCGCTACATGCCCAGCTGCTGCTGGATGATCCAAAGGATCTGCAAGGGATCAACATCGAAGAGCAGCTCGGTGGACAGGTGCCCGGCAATCTCCGTTTCGTGAATGCAGAGGGTGACAGCGTAACTCTGGGTGACTACTTCAACGGTGACATTCCGACTGCGATGGTGCTGCACTACTCCGACTGCCCGATGTTGTGCAGCCTGGTCCTGGACGGCGTTGTGAAGATGTCCAAAGAGGTCGGTTTCACGGCGGGTGAAGAATACCGTCTGCTGGCGGTCAGCATCGACCCGTCCGAGACGTGGCAGCGTACCGCGGCCATGCAGAAACGGTACCGCGCGCTGCTGCCGGACGATGCCAAGCCCGGCTCGTGGCATTTCCTCGTAGGTGATGAGCAGAACATCCAGGCGCTGGCGGATGCGATCGGGTTCAAGTACTACTGGCACGAGAAAACTCAGCAGTATGCCCACGCCGCTGCGATGTTTGTGCTCACCGGCAACGGCAAAATTTCACGCTACCTGTACGGCATTGAATTCAAGAAACAGGATGCACGCCTGGCGCTGTTGGAAGCGGGTAAGGGGAAGATCGGCAGCACCGTGGACAAGCTGATCCTCTCCTGTTTCCATTACGATCCAGACGCCGGGTCGTACACGTTATTCGCGGCGAACGTAATGAAGCTCGGCGGTTTGCTGACCATGGTGCTTCTAGGAGGCGTGATCGGTGGACTGTTCCTGCGTGAAAAGAGACTGAAGAAAAAGCGTGCGGCTGCCGATGAAAGGAGCCCCGATCAAGATGGACATCCTGCGCCGGGACGGCGATGAGATATAACCGGTGCTCAATCCTCCGGCAGCAGGTAACCGAGCAGTCTCATTTCTTTCCCGCACAGCTCCAGGAAACGCTCCTGCCGATCCTGCGGCCAGGTCACAAAAAGTTGAATCGGATCGACCACTCTTGGTG